>WQRV01000026.1 GCA_009786575.1 Chitinispirillia bacterium
ATCATAGCGGGCATTGGGCTTGCGACCATGCTCCCCACGGCAACCGGGGAAGCGGCAATACTCGACTCGAAGTTCTTCGGCGTAGCGATACTTATGGTGCTCATCAACAACATCATAGCCCCGCCGCTGCAATCCATACTGTTTGAGAGCAAGAGGAAAGGGACGCGCAAAGATGTGCAGGTCCACGATAACGTGATCACGCCCGTGGCCGTGGCGTCGCGCAAGATGACGGAGTTCCTTGTGCAGCGCATCCTCGCGGCGTTCCGCTCGGAGGGGTTCTTCAGCCACACGATACAGGAGGGCATGTACACCGTCTACCACCTGCGCAAGAACGACATGCACATTGCGCTGCACGCCGAGGATACGCAGCTGATATTCGAGTCCGACACGAAAGACGTGGCCTTCATCAAGACCGTCGCCTACGAGACGCTCTTGCAGATAAACGATATTGTCTCGAGCGTGAAGAACATGATAAATCCCGAAAATATGCTGAAAGAGATCACCAAAACCTCTGACACCGGGCTCCTCAGAGCCGCGGCGGCTATAGACGGCGCCGGCTCCGAGGCGTCACCCGACGGCGGCAAGAACAACACCCCCGCGCCCCAGCCCCAGGCCGACACGACGCGCAAAATGGACGCCGGGGAGATAAAGCACGCCCTCACGCAGGGCAGCATCATCCCCACACTCACGGCCAAATCGAAGCGCGAGGTCATAGAGAAGCTGATCGGCATACTGCACGGCGAGGGGCTCGTCGAGAAGAGCGACGAGGCCATAAACGCGGTTATGGAACGCGAAGCGTCCATGAGCACCGGCATGCAGAACGGCATCGCGCTGCCGCACGCGCGCACCGACGCGGTAGACAAGATAACGGTCGCGGTGGGCCTGGCCCCCAGAGGAATAGACTACCAGTCGCTCGACGGCGAGCCGTCTAAGATATTCGTGCTGATCCTCTCCCCCGTAAGTTCCGACAGCCCGCATATCCAGTTTCTGGCCAACATATCGGCGCTGCTCACCACCGAGGAGAGCCGGGCGAAGCTTTTGGCGTGCAATACGCAAGAGGCAATTTATAATTTCTTTAAAGGCGGGCTGGGGTCGAAGTAATTACAATGAACTCTTTAAAAACTACAATGCTACTGGCGATTATGACCGCCATGCTCATGGCCGCGGGCTACTACCTCAGCGGCGGTATGGAGGGGGCGGTCATCGCGTTTGTCATCGCCGGGATTATGAACTTCGTCATGTTCTGGTTTTCGGACAAGATCGTTTTGAAGATGTACAAGGCGCAGGAGATCGGCCGGTCCGATTCGCCGCAGCTGTACGACATTGTGGAGCGGCTCGCCCAAAAGGCGCGGATGCCCATGCCGAAGGTGTACATCATCCCCACCAACAACCCAAACGCCTTCGCGACCGGCCGTGGCCCGTCCAAGGCGGCCGTCGCCGCTACTTACGGAATACTGCGGATGCTGAGCATGGATGAACTTGAGGGAGTCATGGCGCACGAGCTCTCGCACGTGAAAAACCGCGACACGCTGATAAGCACCCTGGCGGCCACGCTCGGCGGCGCGATAGGCTTTATGGCACGGATGTTCTTATACTCCGGCGGCAGGGACAACAGGGCCAAAGCAATCGGCGCGCTGATAATGGTGATCCTCGCCCCCATAGCCGCGGCGCTGATCCAGATGGCGGTATCGCGCAGCCGCGAGTACATCGCCGACGAGACCGGCGCGCGCATGTGCGGCAAGCCGCAGGCGCTGGCCAGCGCGCTCCAAAAACTCCAGCGCGGCGCGGCCTCATCCCCTATGGAGGAGATGGGCAGCGCGGCGACCGCGCACATGTTCATCGTAAACCCGTTTAAGGCAGACCTGCTTGCGAAACTCTTCAGCACGCACCCGCCAATGGAAGAGCGCATCATGCGCCTGCAAACTATGAGGATATAAGGCGGGACAAGGGCCTAAGGCGACGCTTTCATCTTGTACTGAGTGTTTGACTGCAGTTCAATCTCGAACCCGGCCCCCACGCCGAAGCACTCTAATTCGGCGCCGCACTTCTTTACTATGGCTTTCGCGTCGTCTACTATCGCATCCATGCACTTGTCGGTCCGCCGCGAGTTGATATGGAACAGCCCAAGCCGCTTGACCTTGGCAGCGACGGCCAGCTTCACGGCATCGGTGTACCTCGAGTGGCCCCACGATTCGAAGAGCGGGTACTCCTTGTCGGTATACTCCCCGTCGTGCATGAGCAGGTCGGCCCCCTTGCACATGGCCTCGAAATAATCGGTCTCCCCGCCCGGCTTGCCGTATTCCAGTTCGTTGTCGGTGAGAAACACAAACGCCGCACCCCGCTCCTCGATGCGGTAGCCGCACCCCCCGTTGGGGTGGTTGAGGCGTATGGGGGTCAGCTTGAGCGCACCTATCATAAACGGCGCGGCCGAGACCTCGTGGAAGATGATCTCGCAGGGCAGCGCGCTGAAGTCCACCGGGAAGTAGGGGCTGCGCATGAACTTGCGCAGGGCGGTCTCAAGCGAGTCGGCCCCGCAGGGCGCCCCGTATATGTGCAAAGTGGTGCGGTCGTCGAAAATAGGCCGAAAATAGGGAAAACCCACCAGATGGTCGATGTGGGCGTGCGTGAAAACAAGGTGTATGACCTTCCCCGGCGCCTCGGCGAACTGGTCCCCGAAAGCGCGGATTCCCGTCCCCGCGTCCAAAATCACAAGGTCACCCTTGGCCGACCCGACCTCCACACAGCTGGTATCCCCGCCGTAACGGATGAAATCGGTACCGCTGACCGGAATTGAACCCCTTGCCCCCCAACATTTTATACGCATAAGTTACCGTTTTTTGGTTTTTTTGTGTTTTTGGTTGTGCCGAGGCATATTTTACTATATCCCCCCCTATAGCTTATTTATATAAATTACGTCAAGGGAGGGCGATTCGCAAGAAAAATTAAAAAAAAGGTGCGGGGAGACGGTGCAGCGCCCGCACAGCAAGGCGGCAAAACATAATCCCAAAAGATTTTGGCTTTGATTTCCCCGCCCCCATTATATATATTAGTTGTTTCGCCATTTTCGCTAACCAAACACGAAAGAAGAGCGCTTTAAATGCCAAACGCGGTAATTGTCGGAACCCAGTGGGGCGACGAGGGCAAGGCCAAAGTCATTGACTATCTTACTGATAAGTCTGACGTGATCATCCGTTTTCAGGGCGGCTCCAACGCGGGGCACACCGTTATTGTGGGCGAGCGCAAGTACGTCTTCCACCTTGTGCCGTCGGGGGTTATAAGCGCGGGGAAGGTGTGCGTAGTGGGCAACGGGGTAGTTGTGGACGCCGAACAGTTTTTGGCGGAGATCGACGAACTCGCAGCAGGCGGTGTATCTGTGGACGGGCGCCTCTTCGTGTCGGACCTTGCGCACCTTGCACTCCCCTACCACAAGGCGCTCGACCTGGCCAGCGAGTCGGGGCTGGGCGCGGGTAAGATCGGCACCACCGGGCGCGGCATCGGGCCGGCCTACGCCGACAAGGTTTCGCGCGCCGGGGTGCGGGCGGGCGACCTGTGCGACTGGGACGTATTCGCCGCCAAGTTCAGGGCCGGGTTCGACGCGGCGCGGCGGAAGACGGAGGCGCTCTACGGCGCGAAGTTCGACCTTGACGAGGGGGAAATCATCGAGAAGTACCGAATGGTCCGCGAGCGGATGCTGCCGTTTATCAGGGATACGGCTTTTTACATTTTTGACGCGGAGCGGGCGGGTAAGCGGCTGCTGTTCGAGGGGGCGCAGGGGACGTTTTTGGATATCGACCACGGCACCTATCCCTACGTCACATCCTCCAACACCGTGTCGGGGAGCGCCTGCGCGGGGGCGGGGGTAGGGCCGCGCGTTATAGATCACTGTATCGGCATCGTCAAAGCCTACACTACGCGCGTGGGCAACGGCCCCTTCCCTACCGAGCTTGGGAACGGCGACGCCGACGGCGAGGAACTGCAGCGCGTTGGGCACGAGTTCGGCAGCACTACCGGCCGGCCGCGGCGGTGCGGGTGGTTCGACAGCGTGATGGTGCGCAAGGCGGTACAGTTGAACGGAATTACGCGGCTTGCGCTGACCAAGCTGGATGTGCTGAACGGGTTCGGCGAGATAAAAATCTGTACGCACTATGAAATAGGCGGCAAGCGCGTTGAGCAGTGGCCGTCCTGTTTGCACGACCTTGAGAAGGTGGTGCCGGTGTATGAGACGCTGCCGGGGTGGAAGTGCGACATCAGCGCCTGTAAAAAGTTTGCGGACCTGCCGTCGAACGCTGTCCGTTACGTTGAGCGCCTGCGCGAATTGTGTTACGGCGTGAGCGCGCTGATAGTGTCGGTAGGGCCGGAGCGGTCTCAGACAATTGAGGTGGAGCCGATTTGATTGGTTTGGAACGTGGAGTTTGAAGTTTGGAGTTTTTGGTGTTTCATTGGATTATGAAATTTCGATCAATTCAGGGGTATGGTTATCAATGTACAGGACATTTCTTTGCGGGAAGATTCGGGACGTGCGGATTACCGGCACCAATCTTGAGTACGAGGGCAGCATCACCATAGACGAGGACTATCTCGACCGGGTGGGAATGCTGCCGGGCGAGCAGGTGGACGTGCTGAATGTGGAGAACGGGACGCGGCTGACGACCTACATCATAAAGGGCGAGCGCGGGTCGGGGATCATGGAGCTCAACGGCCCGGCAGCGCGGCAGGGTACCGTTGGCGACCGGATCATGGTGCTCACCTACGTAATGCTCGCGCCCGGCGAGATCGCCGCGCACAAGCCGGTCATAATAAGCGTAGGGAAAGAACAGAAGGGCGATTAACGGCAATATGCGCAATCTGCTCCTGTTCGGCACTATCCTCTTCACCCTCGCGGTATCGATGCACACCGGCATGAAACGCCACAAAGCCGCCGCCGCCGCGGAGGAGCGGGCAGTCACCGTGGGGCCGGTGCCGCAGACACCGGTACCGGCGCAGACGCAAGCGGCTGCGGAATTGCCGGAGAGCGCCACCGCGCCGGTGTACGCGGAGGAGCGGTTAGTGGTGCCGCAGCTGCCGCTGTCGTCGGTTGACGTGCCGCAAATCGGGCGGATACAGGTGCTCAACGGCACAAACATAGACGGCGCGGGCAAGCGGATGTTCGACTTTCTGCGCGAAAAAAGGTTCGACGTAAAAGGCCGCCCGGAAAACGCGCCGTCGCGAAACTACCCCGCCACCATGGTCATCTCGCGTACGTCAGACATGAGTACCGCGAAAGAGGTAGAGAAGGTGCTAAGGACGGGCAAGGTAGTACTAATGAGGAATAACGACCCCCTGCACGACGTTACCGTCATAGTAGGGTGGGATTTTGAGGAGATCGCTAAGCGGGAGAGGATAAAATAGAATGCCGAGGAAAAAGAAAGAGGCCGCGGTTTTGGCCGGAAAGGCGCTGGTCGATGCTGTCGTTGAGGCGCTGGAGGATAAGATCGCCGAGAAGATCGTTGTAATTGACCTTAGCGGGGTATCGAGCATGGCGGACTGGTTTGTGGTCTGCCAGGGCGACAACACGTCGCATACATCGGCGATCGCGAGCGGCGTTATCGGAACGTTGAAGGATAAATACAACACCGCGCCGTGGCATCACGAGGGGGTGGAGGACGGGCGGTGGGCGCTCATCGATTACACGGACGTCGTGGTGCATGTTATGCTGCCGGACGTGCGGGAGTTGTATAATCTGGAGTCTTTGTGGGTAAAAAAATAGCTACCTGTTCTTATTAAAATGATCCGCCAGCGTATCAAGCTGCCCCTTGGACGCTTTGACCTTCGGCGCTTTCATCCCCGAAACATTGCCGATATTTTTCATAGAGAGGGATATCCGGCGTTTTTTCGTATCGACCTTTAAAATACGCACGTCTACCCTGTCCCCCACCGATACTACCTGGTCAGGCGTTTCTACGTATTCATCGGCCAGCTGGGATATGTGGATAAGGCCGTCGCATACGGCGTTGATATTTACGAATACGCCGAACTGGGTGATGTTGGTTACCCGGCCGGAGACTACCGCGCCCTCTTTTACGTCTACTAATTTGATCTTTTTCTTCGCTTTCTGGGAGACTATACCCAAAAAGCGCTGGGCGGCCTGTATCTGCGGGACTATTTTCCTCTGCATGTACGTGCGCTGCGCCGGGTCGTCTACGCCGAAGGACTGGAGCACTTCAGGGTTGGCGACTATGGTTTCGTGCGATACCGTGAGGTCGTTGACCACCTGCTCCACGAGCGGGAACTGGTCGGGGTGGAGCGTAGAGCGGTCAAGCGGGTCTTCGGCGTTGGGGATGAGTACGAAGCCGGAGATGTTCCTGAACGCAGCTTCGGTCATGCCCTTTACCTTGAGCAGGTCGTTCTTGCACTCTATCGATTCGGCCGCGTCGAATGTTTTGATGGCGGCTATGAGCTCTTTGGGCAGGCAGCGGAACTTTGCAAGCGGCGAATCGGCGATATCTTTTACAGATACGCCCTCGAGCAAGCGCGCGTGTTCGAGCACCCTGCCGGCGGCCGCGAGGAACTTGCTCTCGGAGAGCGTTTCCTGAAGCGGGTGGACGGAGTAGTACGATGTGCCGAGGCGCGTAAGGAGCGTAATAGGCTGCAAGTACGTGATCGCGAGGCCGTAGAGCGCCCTGGCGCGGTCGTCAAGCATGGCGAAGTCGCGCTGCTTCATGTATTCGGAAGCGCACGGGTCGGCCTTGGCATTGGGCTTCACCGCGGTTACCGTGAATTCGCAGCCGAGGTAGTCGCCGGCTTGCTTGATGAAACCTGCGGGTATCTCCGCGCCGCCCTCGGCAGCCAGAATTTTGGCCGGGCGGTGGCGGTTGAAGAACTGGCGCAGGCGCTCGGTGAGGTACGACCTCCCGTCGCCCGGCTTCTTCTCGGTTGTAGCGCCCAAAAACTCCCCGCCGCCGCTCACCGCGACAATGGCGAAATCCTTTTTTGCCGACATGTCTACCACAAAGACGGATGGCGCGGACTGCTCCTTCGCGAAATCCTTTTCAAGCGCGGTGATGACCTCCTTGGCCGCCCACTTCTCCGCCCTAGCCCTGATCTCCTCCTTAACATCCTGCTCGATGGAAGGGTGCAGCAGGCGCGTCCACATATCGTCTATGATCCAGAAGATGCAATCTAACGATGTGGAGTCGGGGTTCAGGATAAAGTGCTGGCGGAAAAGCTCGGTTATGCGGAAGAGCTGGACATTCAGCTTGAGTTTTATGTGTTTGGCGTCTTCGGCGGCGAAAAATTTAAGCAGGTCTTCGTTCGTGAACTCGTTTACAGGTATCAGCTTGCCGGCGTACTTGCCGTATTTCTCGTCCTTGCGGTTCTTTGGGAGAATCTCGAAGTAGCCGTCGTCGTGGAGGAACTCCCTGGCCATCGCCCTGGCGGTGTCGTCGTAGGCGAACCGCTCGGCGAGGAGGTCCCTCACCGCCTGGAGGACGTCGTCCACGGTTTTAAGGGAGGGGTCCTTGCCCACGTAGGGGGCCGCGAGCTCCTCTATGGAGGCAGCCTCCTCGGTTTGGGCGGCTATCAGGCCGGCGAGGTCGTCTACCCCCTTCTTGGCGGCAAGCTGCCCCTTGCTGCGCGGGTTGGGGCGCAGCGGGATGAGGATATCGTCGAGGACGTGGGTGTCGGCGACCTTGTTCAGGCGCTTCTCCAGCGCGGGGGTCAGCTTCCCTATCTTCTTGTAGGCGTTGGCAACCCGCTTGCGCTTCGCCGCCAGCTCCTCTAAGGCGTCTAAGTGGTCAAAAACCTCCCAGAGTGCCGAAATATCGAGGTATGAGGAGACTGGCAGACTGTACTCCGCCAAAAAGTAAGGGGAGTCACCTTTCTCATAGGCCGAGCAGAGAAAGTCCGCCATATCCTGGGCCAGGGCCCATTTTTCGCTGATTTGTTTTGAATACTCTATCATTCGCGGTATTTTGAGGCGTTAAATGTTTCTTGACTTTTAGAATATATGTAATGGGCGGACAAAAATGCAATTTTTTTTTAAAAAAAATGGGACCCCCAAAAACGGGGGCCCCAATCCTGTGACAATCTGCCAGGATTTTACAGTGCCGCCTTCTTCGCCGCCCTTTTCTTGGAGGCCCTTTTCTTAGCAGCCTTTTTGGCGGGGGACTTCTTGGCAACAGCCTTCTTCGCCGCCCTTTTCTTGGCCGGCGCCCTCTTCTTCGCTACGGCCTTCTTAGCGGCCTTCTTAGCGACGACTTTCTTGGCAACCTTCTTGGCCGCCGACTTCTTCTTCGCGACCTTCTTCTTCGCGACCTTCTTCTTTGCAGGTTTTGCTGCTACCACTTTACAACCTCCTGATAAAGGAATAGGATAATGAAAAAAAACAAGTACATCAAAAAAAGTTCGGTCTTATCTTTCCGCCGTCTACATGTTTCTTTACTATGGCCACCGCCTCCTCCGGGTCGTCGGTCATGGGCATAAGGTCCATGTCGCCGGCGGATATGTAATTCTCGGCAAGCATCGACCCCCGGATCCACTCTATAAGGCCTTTCCAAAAATCTTTGCCCATCAGGATGAACGGCAGGGGGTCAACTTTTTCCGTCTGCACGAGCGTGAGCGTTTCAAACATCTCGTCGAGCGTACCGAATCCGCCGGGCATGACGATCACGGCAGAGGTATATTTAAGAAACATCACCTTGCGCACGAAGAAGTGGCGGAAACTGAGCATCGTTTTTATGTACGGATTGGCGACCTGTTCGAACGGAAGCTGTATGTTGAGACCTATGGATGGAGTTTTACCCACTTCGTACGCTCCCTTGTTAGCCGCTTCCATGATGCCGGGGCCGCCGCCGGAGATTACGCCAAAACCTGCACGAGCTACTTCCCGCGACGTATCTACAGCCATTTTGTAGTGCGGGTGATCTTCCGGTGTGCGCGCACTGCCGAAGATGGTAACGCAGGGGCCGGCGCTGGAGAGCGTCTCAAAGCCCTCTACAAACTCGGCCATTATTCTGAAGATCCTCCAAACGTCATCGCTTTTCATGCTATATGACGGATCGTTGCCAGCCATTCTTTACGTCTCCCTCGAGTTGGTTTCAAAACAACGGGAGCGGCAAACCGCACCCTTGCGTTGATTTGTTTACAGCGGGCGCGACAAACTGCGCCCTTACATATTTTTTTTCGAGCAGCTCCTGCTCTCTAACTAAATTATACTATAATTGCAAACAACTTTTCCACATTAAATCAACTTTTTTTAATTTTTTTTACTGGAACGCTGTGAACACAGCCGGCGTTAATTGACAGATGGGAATGGGCGAAAATAAAAAAAAGATTAATAATAAAGGTTTTTTTTATTTTTATTGTGCGCACGATATATTTTTTTATCATCAACAGAGAGGACGGCGGTTATGACAAAAAATTCTGCAATGCGGCGCGTGAGAGGTGTCTGCGCGGAATTGGGGCTGCCCTGCCCGGCAGATTTTATCTTCGTAGACACCTTAGCGCAAACGCTTGAGTACCGCAAAGAGGCGGGCGAGGCGCTGTCGTGCCGAGTGTCAACGTCGCGTTTCGGCATCGGAAACAGGGACGGATCGTACATGACTCCGCTCGGTTTGCACCGCGTAGAAGAGAAGATCGGAAGCGGCGCAACGCCATGGACCATCTTCAAGAGCCGGGAAGACACGGGCGTGGTGTGGAGTGAGGGTATGGACGGCGAAAACCAGATACTGTCGCGGATAATCCGCCTGCGCGGGCTCGAACCCGGCGTAAATGTTGGCCCGGGGATAGATTCATACGAGCGCTACATCTACATCCACGGCACAAATAACGAAGAGATGATAGGCACACCCATGTCGCACGGGTGCGTCTGCATGAAGAACGACGATGTGATCAACCTATATAATATAGTAGAGGAGGGCACCCTTGTCTATATCAATTAACGGCACAAGCTGCTCGTCGGTACACTTTACCGGGATATTCGGTAGCGGAATGAGCGCCATAGCCCAGTATCTCGCGTGGAACGGCGTCAATATCAGCGGATCCGACAGGCTTACCGGCTCGGCGGACTCGGAGAAAGTAAAAAACGCGCTGCTTGCGTGCGGATGCTCAATACATCCGCAAAACGGAAGCGGCATCGGCAAAGATACGGGCGCGGTATGCGTATCAACCGCGATAGAAGAGGATAACCCCGACATCGCGGCCGCCAGAAAGTTCAATGTACCCGTAGTGCACCGCTCAGACGTTCTCGCAGCCATCGTGAGAGACAAAAAAAGCGTAGCGGTGGCGGGCACAAGCGGCAAATCAACCGTCACCGCAATGATTTTTGAGCTGCTTACCGCGTGCGGCAAGTCCCCGTCGCTCATAAGCGGCGCCGCGCTGCGCCGTCTGGAAGAGAAAGGGCTGCTCGGCAACGCGTTCAGCGGCGATTCCGGCCTGTTAGTCATAGAAGCGGACGAAAGCGACGGCACGCTGGTCAAGTATTCCCCATACGCGAGCGTCATCCTCAACATCTCCAAAGACCACAAGCCGGAAGAAGAGGTGCTGGGAATGTTCAAACAGCTTATCGGGCAATCGAAATGGTCCGCGGCCAACAAAGATGATTCAAAATTAAACACTTTAGGCACATCGACGACATTTGGGTTCGGCGATATGGCGGATTTTAAGGGAACGATAACAAAAAAAGAGGCGCTGTCGGTTACGGTCACCGTCAACGGAACAAATTTTACGCTGCCGGTCCCCGGGGAACACAACGCGGCGAACCTTTTGTCCGCGCTGTGCGTCTGTAAGCATCTCGGATGCGATGACCCGGCCCTTGCCGCAGCCGCAGCCGGCTACAAAGGCGTCGAAAGGCGCTTCGCGATACACCGTTCAACATCCGGCGTTACCGTCATAGACGACTTCGCGCACAACCCGGAGAAGATACGGGCGGCGGTGAACGCGGCTAAAAATCTTTCGTCAAAGATGATTGCGGTCTATCAGCCCCACGGGTTCGGGCCAACGAGGTTCCTCAAGAACGAATACGCGGCGGCGTTCAGGGAAATTTTCAGGGACGGCGACACGCTCTGCCTCCTTCCTATATATTATGCGGGCGGCACGGCGGTAAAAGACATCAGCTCGCAGGATATCATAACGCTTATGGGCGAGGTACCGTTCAACGCGCTGGCCGTTGATGGGCGGGATGATGCCATCAATACCATAAAATCATACATGCGGGACGATACCTGCGTACTGCTGATGGGCGCGAGGGACCCGTCGCTGCCGGCGTTTGCGAAAAAAATTGTGGAGAGTTTGTGACAGTAATGCCGTTACTTCGCTATTGATGCGGATTTTTCGTCCTGAAACAGCGGGCGGCCGGGAGCGGCCGCCCCTGCAAATACCGCAATCAATAAATTATCGCCGCCATCAACAAAAAAATCACCCAAGCGACGCCATCAAACCGTCAATCAACCCCACCGCCTTATCATACTCCCCTCTCAACGTGCATTGCAGCACCCCCTCTACCGCCGGGCCCGCGTTTGCGCTGCCTGTAAAAGCTTGCAGTGCCTTTGCGGCGGGCCTTATCGCTCCGATGTTCACTGTTACTATGGCGTTTCTCAGCGCCGTCAACCCTCCCTTTAGCGCGTTTACGTCGGCCTCCGCGCTGCCCGCGCCGGCGTTTATCTTCCGCAGTTCCCGTTCTATGCCGCTCAGTATTATCTCCAATTGCTGCATAAGCGACGGGTTGTAGGTCTCTATGTAGGCGCGGTTCCCGTGTTTCGCGGCGGTCTCCATGTGCTTTGCGGTTTCGGAGAGCGTTTGCGCGCCTATGTTGACCGCCGCGCTCTTCAGCGCGTGGACGTAGTTGATGTAGAGGCGCAGGTCGTTATCGGCGAGCGCTTTTTTTATCTCGGCGGCCTTCTCGCGCCCGTCGCTGCAGAAAACGGAGAGGACGCGCAGGTAGTTTTCGGCCCTGCCGCGCACCGTGGCCAGCCCTTTTTTGATGTCAACACCCTCTATCATTATATTAAGGAACTCCCCGCTCTCGTTTCCGGCGGCTTTGGCTGCGTCCTCTTCTGAGAGTTTGACCTGTTTCTCCTTGGGAATCCATTTTTCCAGCAGGTTGTTTAGTTTCTGCGGGTCTATGGGTTTGGAGAGGTACCCGTTGAAGCCGTGCTGCAGGAACATCTCCTTCGCGCCGGAGACCGCGTTGGCAGTAACGGCGATGATAGGCAGCTTTTCGCCGCGCCTGCCGCCGAGGTTCCTTATGCGCATCGCGGCCTCTATGCCGTCCATCTCCGGCATCATGTGATCCATTAGCACGAAGTCGTACTCTTCCCTCCTCACTGCCTCTATCGCCGCGGCGCCGCTTCTGCACGTGTGCACCTTTATGCCGTAGGCGGAGAGCAGGCCGTGCGCCACCATCAGGTTCGCGGCTACGTCGTCTACCACGAGCGCCGTTACGCCCTGCGTCTTGAAGAACGGCATGGCCGCCTCGTCCTCTATGTCTTCCCTGACGCTTATCTTCTGCGGCAGGCATACGGTAAACACGCTGCCCTTGCCGTACTCCGACTCCACGGTTATCTCCCCGCCCATTACCGTGACTAACTTTTTTGTGATGGCAAGGCCGAGGCCCGTACCCTCTATGCCCTTGTTCTTCACCATGTCTATCTGCACGAAGTCCTTGAAGAGCCGCTTTATGTCTTCCTGCTTTATACCCCTGCCGCTGTCGGCTACCGATATGGTGAGGTTCACAGTATCATCGCCGGCCTTCTCCCCCGTAACCGTGAACGCGACGAAGCCTCCGGGCGTGTACTTGACGGCGTTGCTCAGGATGTTGAGCATTATCTGGCGTATCCGCACCTCGTCGCCGAAGAGCACCGGCGGTATCGAGCCGTCCGCGCTCACCCTGAATTCGAGCTGCGCATCGGCCGCCCTTATTCCTATTATATTAGATACGTCCCTGATAAGCGGCGCGAAGCGGTAGTCCACCGGGACGATCTCTAACTTCCCGCTCTCGATCTTAGAGAAGTCCAAAATGTCGTTAATAAGCGCCAGCAGGTTTGTGCCGGCGGCCTTGACGGTGCGTATATGCTCCTGCACGCGCTCCATAGCCGTCTCGCGCGCGGCGAGGTCGGCCATGCCGAGTATCGCGTTCATCGGCGTGCGGATCTCGTGGCTCATCATGGCCAGAAATTCGCTCTTGTACTGCGACGAAGCCTCAAGCGACTGCACCGTGCGGCGCAGGGATTTCAAAAAGCCGGCGATAAATATGTTGAACATTATGATGATGACCGCCATCACCATGAGCATCACCAAAAAGAGCACTGTCATGGGCGTCATGTAGTCGTGGATGGTATCGGGCATGAACGCCACGGAGTACCAGCCAAGCGCGGGGACCGTGCCGATAGCGATCTTTCCGGTCGATGCGTCGTAGGTAACGGTCTCGCCGAGGTTTAGCCTGTGCGCCCTGGTCTGGAGCCCCACGCCGGCGTCGCCGAGCATTTTCTCCACGTGTACCTTTTTGATGACGAGTTCCGCGTCCTTCGCGCCGGTAATCTCACCCGCCACGTTGAAATAGTATAACTGCGCCCTCCCCCTGTACTGCTCGTAAAGCCGGCTTACGAAGGCGGTGACGTCTATGCCCACGCCCACTATGCCGATGGGCCGCCGCTGCCTGTTGAGCACCGGCGCACGGATCCACAGCTTGACCACACCGTGCTCAGGGTTGTAGTTGATGTCGAAGTTGTGCGTCCGGCCGCCGTACATGGTCTTGTCGTACCAGAAATTCTCGGGCGCGTCGGTCTTCAGCGCATACGGCGCGTTCTTGTCCATATAGAACAGCTTGTCCTTGTCGTTTATCCAGAAGACGGTCTCCGAGACCGCGCTCCGGTAGGAACCCAGTTCCTCGAACGCCATAGTTTCCAGCCCGGCGTCGGCAGGGTTGGCGAAATACCTCCTTATAAGCGGCGACTCCGCCATCTTCATTACTATGGTAACCTCGTTGTTCACCGAGGTCTCGAGCTTGATGCGCTCGTTCTCTAGCATCCGCAGGAGTTCGTTGCCCTTGTTGGTACGGATGATCTGGCGCATGGTGATGGTGAAGGCGGCAGTGCAGAGCGCAATAATGACGATGAACATTACCAAAGAGAAGACGACGAACTCGTGCATGGAGCGGTGCCTGTTTATGTCCGCCCTCTTCTTTTTGGGCGGCGCCTCGCCGTGTTCACCGGTTAAATCGTCTTTGCCCTTCAATCAAGGCTCTCCGGCTATCGCGGCGAACTCGCCGGCTACGCTCAGGAACAGGCCCACCAGCACAGGGTCGAAGTGCGTGCCGCTGCCGGCCTGGATTATGCTGACGGACTCGTCGTGGGGGTAGGCGTTCTTGTACGGGCGCTCGGAACGCAGCGCGTCGTAAACGTCGGCGATCGCCATAAGCCTGCCGAGGAGCGGGATGTTTTGCCCCTTGAGGCCGCCCGGGTACCCGCTGCCGTCCCACTTCTCGTGGTGCGAGACGGCGAAAACCTTCGCGTACTCCAAAAACGCCTGCTCGCTCGTACTCTCCTTTATCTTCTCTATTACCGTCAGCCCAAAAGCCGTGTGCCGCTTGATCTCTTCGTACTCTTCGTCCGTAAGCGTGCCGGGCTTGTTCAGGATGCCGTCCTTCACCGCGATCTTCCCCACATCGTGCAGCTGCGCCGACTGCAAAACCAGATTGATGTCCCACTTGGAAACCTCTTCGGCGTATACGCCCTGCTTTTGCATGCCGTCAAGCAGCACGCCCAGATAGCGGCGCGTCCGCTCGATGTGCTTGCCGGTGAGGTCGTCGCGGCACTCGACGAGTTGCGCCATCGTGCTCAGAAGCGCGTCCTGCAGCTCCACGACTGTCTTGGTCTTGTCTTCAACCATCTCCATGAGGTTGCTGTTGAGGCGGGTAAGCTCCAACTTTTGCAGGCGGAGCTCGTGCGTCTGCGCCTCCAGCTTCTGCGTCTGCTCCTCGAGCATCCGCTTCTGCGACTCCATGAGCAGGTGCATCTCCACGCGCTTGAGCAAAAGCGGCTCCGAAAACGGCTTGGTGATGTAGTCTACAGCGCCCTGCGACAGCCCCTTAAGCTCGCTGCCGCCGTCGTTCATCGCGGTAAGGAAGATAACCGGGATGTTCGCGGTACGGGGATCCTCCTTCAGACGGGCCATCACGTCGTACCCGTTCATCCCGGGCATCTCGATATCCAGAAGGATCAGGTCGGGGACGTTCTTCTCAAGCATCCCCAGAAGCAGCTCCCCCGAGCTCAGGGTGAGGACGTCGTACTGCTCCTCAATGGCGTCTATGCCGACCGTGAGGTTGGTCAGGTCGTCATCGACCAGATATATGGCTTTCCGCCCCGTATCCACGCAACCACCCCCCTTTTTGAGATTTTCCTTCTATATATAATAGTATACATCGCCGAATGAACGCATTGCAAGTTTTTTCTTAATGACAAAACCCTGCTTTTTCCCCCGCCCATATATTATTTTAGAGAGTGTGGAGTTTGGAGTTTGGGGTGTGGAGTTTTTGACGTCAGCTTCACACTCCAAACCCCACACTCCAAACTTTTTTATCCGCTCAGGATGCTTTTTTAAAGGATAACGCGTGGCAGCTTCAAATTTAATACGGAATTTCTGCATCATCGCCCACATCGACCATGGGAAATCGACCCTGGCCGACCGCTTCCTCGAACTCACGGGGGCGATAAACAAAGAGAAGATGCAGGATCAGGTGCTCGACGACATGGACCTCGAGCGCGAACGCGGCATTACCATCAAGTCACACCCCGTGCGCATGAATTACAAGGCGAAAGACGGGCATAAGTACCAGTTCAACCTGATAGACACCCCCGGCCACGTAGACTTCTCCTACGAGGTCTCGCGCTCGCTGGCCGCCTGCGAGGGCGCGATACTCGTCGTTGACGCGGCGCAGGGGATCGAGGCGCAGACGCTGACCAACATCTATCTCGCACTCGACAACGACCTGGCCATCATCCCGGTCATGAACAAGGTAGACCTGCCCTCCGCCCGCCCCGACGAGATCCGCAAGCAGGTGAGCGAGCTCCTCGGCGTAGACCCGGCCAGCGTCCTCTCGTGCAGCGCCAAGACCGGCGCAGGCGTGCCGGAACTGCTCGAACGGGTAATAACAGACGTCCCCGCGCCGGCCGGCAAAGACGACTCCCCCCTCAAGGCGCTCATATTCGACTCGAAATTCGACTCGTTCCGCGGCGCGGTCGCGTACGTCCGCACCTTCGAGGGCGTGCTCACCAAGGGCCAGTCAATAAAATTCTTCCAGTCAGGCCGGGAGTACGAGGTAGACGAGGTCGGCTACTTCCTCATGGGCCGCAACCCCTGCAAGGAGTTGCACGCCGGCGAGGTCGGCTACGTCTGCGCCAGCATCAAAACCATCTCCGACATCAACATCGGCGACACGATCACCACACGGCTGAACGGCGCGACCGAGGCGATACCCGGCTACAAGAAGGTCAAGCCGATGGTGTTCAGCGGCATCTACCCGGTAGACAAGGCGGATTACGAAAATCTGCGCAGCGCTCTGGAAAAATTAAAGCTGAACGACTCGTCGATCTCCTACGAACCCGAAACGTCCACCGCGCTGGGCTTCGGCTTCCGCGCCGGGTTCCTCGGGCTCCTCCACATGGAGATCGTACAGGAGCGCCTGCTGCGCGAGTTCGACGTCAACATCATCACCACCGTCCCCAACGTGGAGTACGAGATCCACCTTAAGGGCGGCGAAGTACGCTACATCGACAGCCCGGCGGCGCTGCCGTCCGCTCAAGACACCGAGCACATCTGCGAACCCATATCGCGCGTGCAGCTAATCACCCCCAAAGACTTCGTGGGGACGATAATGAAACTGTGCGACGAGAAGCGCGGCCAGCTCATTAATATGGAATACCTCGAAGAGACGCGCGTCTGCCTCAACTACCACCTCCCGCTGGCAGAGCTCATAATAGACTTTTTCGACCGCCTGAAAAGCTGCTCGCGCGGCTACGCCTCCATGGACTACGAGTTCAAGGGGTACGAGCGCGACAACCTGATCAAGCTCGACATACTGATAAACGGCCAGCCGGTAGACGCTTTCTCGACGATCATCCACAAGGACAGCTCGTACTCGTACGGGCAGATGATCACATCGAAGCTCAAAGACCTGATACCGCGGCAGCAGTACGAGGTGGCGATTCAGGCGGCCATCGGCAACAAGGTAATCGCCCGCACCACCGTAAAGGCGTACCGCAAGGACGTTACTGCGAAGTGCTACGGCGGCGACATAACGCGCAAGCGCAAACTCCTGGAGAAGCAAAAAGAGGGCAAAAAGCGCATGAAACAGATTGGCAACGTGGAGATACCGCAGGAGGCGTTCCTCGCGGTACTCAGCAGGGAGTAGCGCATGAACCGCCGCAAGCTCCTGTGGGAAAAGTTCCGCGGCCGGGCCGATATGCGCCCCATCCTCAAGACGGGCGTCGTGAGCTTCTTCATTGTACTGCTCGCGGGGCTCACAATCAAACTCTTCGTCCTCGACTCGCTGAAGGTAAACGGCGAGCAGATGGAGCCGGAGGTATTGGCCAGCGACAGAATCCTGCTGTTCAAGACGCCGTACATCACGCCGCTCGTGCGAAACCTCTTCGCAAGCCACAACAAAACGGTGGTAGCCGAGCTTCCCAGCCATAGCACGTACACCATCCTACGGATAGCGGCAGTAGCCGGCGACATAATAAGCGTTGACGAAGGGCAATTTTACCGAAACGGGCAGCCGCTGCAAAAATTCCACAAAAACACCGAACTCCACAGCATCGTCCCGGCCGAATACTCGCCGGTAGACTTCATGGCCCCGTTCAAACTCCCCGAACGCGGCGACTCCATAACCTTCGCCGGCCTCGACATGCGCGACCTCATCTTCGCCTACTCAATCCTGCGGCAGGAGAAAAACAATATCCGGATGAAACCGTTCATCATAAGCGGCGGCAACACCGACGACAACTACGAAATAAACGACTTCGCGCTCTACAACGGGCCCATCAGCGAAATCCCCGAACACATGCGCAACAACTGGTTCTTCTGGGACAGACTGCGGGAGTACATAGAAATAACAACGGCCGCGGAAGAGAAAAACGTACAGCTCGCCTTCTCCTTCTTCAAGGGAGACAAAGAAATATCCGGGTTCAAAGTAAAAAAGAAATACGTATTCCTCCTCGGCGACAACTGGATCAGGGCGACCGACTCAAGATACTTCGGCCCCGTCTCCGTCAACCACATACAGGGACACGCGTTCATGGCGCTCTGGTGGTTCGGGATCAACGACGCAGGGAAACTGCGGTTCAATACAGGGCGGATCCTCAAACTTATTAAATAACCGGTGATCTTTTTAAAGACGGCTTTTTGATCGTCAGCAGATAATTTACGGAACGCCCTGTCACCAGCAAATATACCCCAAAGGCCTACGCCGTTGGGGTCAGGATTACCGGCTTTATACTCAGCTCGCGCAGCTGCTTATCGGTTACCTCCGCCGGGGCCTTCATCATCAGGTCCTGCGCTTTCTGGTTCATCGGGAACGCTATCACTTCCCTGATGTTCGGCTCGTTTGCAAGCAGCATGATGATGCGGTCAACCCCGGGGGCGATGCCGCCGTGGGGCGGGGCGCCGTAGCCGAGGGCGTTTATCATAGCGCCGAACTTTGAATCGACTTCTTCCTTATTATATCCGGCGATATCGAACGCCTTGTACATGATGTCGGGGCGGTGGTTGCGGATCGCGCCGCTCGACAGCTCTATGCCGTTGCAGACGATATCGTACTGATACGCGTTGATCTCGAGCGGGTCCTTTTGCTCGAGCGCCTCCATACCTCCCTGCGGCATCGAGAACGGGTTGTGCGAGAAGTCTACCTTCTTCAACTCCTCATTATACTCGAACATCGGGAAATCGGTGATCCAGCAGAACCTGTACGCGTTCTCCTCCGTCAACTCAAGGTCCTTGCCCAGCTTAACACGTATCTCTCCGGCGATCTTGTTCGCCCTGGCCTCATCATTACATACAAAAAACACCGCGTCGCCAACCTTCGCGCCTGTCGCATCCGTCAATTTAGCCATGCTGCCGGCATCCAAAAATTTGGCGATGGGGCCCTTGATCTCGTTCTCGTTCCACACTAAATAGGCAAGGCCCTGAGAGCCGATTGACTGCGCGAACTCGACCATCCTGTCGTAGAACGAGCGCGGTTTGCCGGATATGCCGCGCGCTGGGATAGCGCGCACCACTCCCCCGTTTTTAACCGTCTCGGCGAAAACCTTGAAGCCGCTGCCGGCGAATATGGGCGATACGTCCTGAATCTCTATGGGGATGCGCAAGTCGGGCTTGTCGCAGCCGTATTTGAGCATCGATTCCTTATAGGGGATGCGGCGGAACGGGGCCTTGTCGCACTTCCATTTGGTAAATTCGCCGAAAAGCCCGTCGAACAGCTTCTCGACTATGGCGAAAACGTCTTCCTGCGTGACGAAAGACATCTCTATATCGAGCTGATAGAACTCGCCCGGCGACCTGTCCGCGCGGGCGTCCTCGTCGCGGAAGCACGGGGCGATCTGGAAATACCTGTCGAAGCCCGCCACCATTAAGAGCTGCTTGAACTGCTGCGGGGCCTGCGGCAGGGCGTAGAATTTCCCGGGGTGGAGCCGCGACGGCACCAGAAAGTCGCGCGCGCCCTCGGGGGACGAGCTCGTCAAAATCGGCGTCTGGAACTCGTTGAACCCCATATCCGTCATCGCCCGCCTCATATAGGCGATGATCTTCGACCTCAGCAGTATATTCGCGTGGATCTGGCTGCGCCTCAAGTCTATAAACCTGTACTCTAACCTCAAATCCTCGGGGGCCGCGTCTTCCGGGAAGACCGGGAACGGCACCTGTTCGGCAACGCTTAGCACGTCGAACGAGTCCGCCGCGAGCTCCACCTCGCCGGTGGGCAGCTTGGGGTTGATGTTCTCGTCGCTGCGGTAGGCCAAAATCCCGTCGAACCTGATAACCGTCTCCTTGCTGAGGCGCGCCACCTTCTCCTGAAACGCGCGGTCGGGGTAGACAACCACCTGCGTAAGCCCGTAATGGTCCCGCAAATCGATAAAAAGCACGCCGCCGTGGTCTCTCCTGTTATGGATCCACCCGCTAAGCCGAACAAACTCGCCAACATTAGCCTTACGCAGCTCCCCGCAGTTATGTGTACGGTACTGATGAATCTCGGACATCTCGCCCAATCTCCTTTTGAATGATAGAACCAACAATATACATTACGCCAATATTAATATGGTAATGTTATCGTTATCTTGAATAAGCGGGCGGCCCTTTATTCTTCTTCTTCCGGCCTCCACTGCGCCACAAAGTCTTCCCGCAGCCCTTCCCGCAGCCGTTCCGCCTCATACGAGAACATGATGAGCGTTATCCCGCCCGACGCCAGCGCGCCTATCCCCGGTATGATCTTGCTGAAGCTCTTGGCGAACAGGTTTTTGGTCACGCTGACCCCCATTATCCTCGCGACCTGCTTGACCACCGGGTATATTGCGCCCTTGGTCATCGCCATCCGCGATACCTCATACCCGCCGCCCTCGGCGAGTATTTTCGAGAACTCCCGCACGCCCTTTACCGCTACCCCTATGTCGTTCATGACGCCTATGAATAGGGTCATGCTCACCAGAAAGTCGTCTTTCCCGTTCTTTTCCAGGTCGGGATAACCATACAGGTACGCTAATTTCTGGGCGAGCTGCAGGGAGTGGAAGTAGTACTGGGCCATATCGGCGGGCACGGTGGCAAGCAGCCCGAACCCTCCGGGGAGGCCGGCGGCGGCCGAGGCGCCCGTTGCGAGGAGCTTGTGGCCTTTGATGACCTCTGCGGCGATGTCGTCGAGGAGCGCGGGCGGTACTGAGGCGCGGCCGGTGCCCTCCTCTATTATATTGGCCACCGTCGTCTCGTCGTAGCGCGGCGAGAACTTATCGCGCAAAAACTTGCAGCGGTCTATCTTGATCCCCGGGAACCCCATGGCCCTGTTAAGGATGTAGTACCAGCGGCTCTCCTCCGGCAGTTTTTTAAGGCTGCCCACGTTAATCGGCAGGATTTTGGCCCCGCACTCCGGGCAAGCGGCCACCATGTCCTCAACCTGCGCCCCGCAAATCTGACAACGCATATCCCGTCCCTCCCCTGTATTTGAATGTTGCGGCCCCCCTGCCGCCGTCAATAAATATAATTTAAGCCGCCTGCGGCCGGGGCATATCGTTTCCATATATTATTTTTATTTTGATATTGCATTTTAGAAGCGCAATGATATAATTTGCATAATGGGGGCTATATCGGCAATCCTGCCAGTATAATCTGTTACGGACGGACGGCGAAGTTCTTATTATGAGCGATAATACCGAAAAAAAACGCAGCGCCGCCCCCGATTCCGGCAGTTCCGGCACCGCGCGTTCGGCGGAAAACGCCTTTTTTGACGTATTCTTCACGAACGCCTCCGAGGCCATATTCATCACCGACCCCAAGGGCAAACTGATAGCGGCAAACCCGAGCTTCGCCACCCTCACCGGCATAAACGTACCCGAGGCGATCGGCCAGATCCCGCCCATCCTCAAATCGGCCAACACCGACAGCGACTTCTACAACACCCTCATGCGCTCGCTCAAGCGCAAAGGCAGCTGGAAGGGCGAAATCTCAAGCAACCGCGGGGACGGCAATATCTGCCGGGAGTGGCTCTCCCTAAGCTCCCGCAAAGACCCCAAATCCGGCGACACAACCCACTACGTAGGCACGCTAATAGACGCCGCGACGCAGGTGTCGCAGTCGCTCAACAAGCACTACTACGACTCGCTGACCAAACTCCCCAACCGCCTGCTTCTGCAGGACCGGCTCGAATTCATGATAAACCACGCGCGGCGCAACAACCAGCTTATGGCTCTCATGCTCTTGGACATAGACCGCTTCCGCCTAATAAACGACACCTTCGGCTACGAAATAGGCGACAAGCTCCTCCAAACCATAGCCGAGCGCCTCCTCACCTGCGTGCGCGACGTAGACGTAGTATTCCGCTCCGGCGACGACGAGTTCGCCATCATCCTCGAGGAGATCGCCCACCAGGAAGACGCCGCGAAGGTCGCCAAGCGCATCCTAACATCCTGCGCCGGGCCGCTGCAGGTGAACGGGCACGACGTCCACACATCCGTATGCATAGGCATAAGCATCTTCCCGCACGACGGCGACGGCAAGGTACAAATGCTCCAAAACGCCGAGGCGGCAATGCTGCGCGCCCGGGAAACCGGCCTAAACAACTACCAGCACTACAAGCCAAGCATGAACGCCAGGGCACTCGAGCGCCTCACGCTCGAAAACGACCTGCGCAGCGCGCTAAGCCGGTACGAACTCTGCACCTTCTTCCAGCCGCAGGTAGAGATAAAAACCAGCAAAATCACCGGCATGGAAGCCCTGCTCCGCTGGAAACACCCCGAACTTGGCATGATCCCCCCCTCGCAGTTCATCCCCATTGCCGAAGATACCGGGCTGATACTGTCCATAGGCGAGTGGGTGCTGCGGTCGGCGTGCCTGCAAACCAGAAAGTGGCAGAAGATGGGCCTGCCGCTCGTCATCTCCGTAAACCTCTCGGCAAACCAGTTCCAGCAGCAGAACTTAGTATCCATAGTAGAAAGCTCCCTAAAAAACTCGGGGATGACGCCCGACCTGCTGGAGCTCGAAATAACCGAGTCTATGAGTATGAAAAACCCCGAAGAGACCATGAAAATGCTCTCCGGCCTGAAAGACCTGGGCGTGCGGATAGCCATAGACGACTTCGGGACAGGCTACTCGTCGCTAAGCTACCTGAAGCGCTTCCCGATAGACACGCTCAAGATAGACCGCTCGTTCCTCATGGACATCCCCGACAACCCGCGCGACGCGGAGATCGTAAAAGCCATCATCGCCATGGCCCACTCGCTCAACCTCTCCGTTATCGCCGAGGGCGTCGAAACCGAGCTGCAGGCGCAGTACCTTGTTGACAACGGGTGCGCAAAGATGCAGGGGTACCTGTTCAGCCCGCCGGTGCCGGAGACGGAATTCGAGCGGCTGCTGCGCAAGCAGGTGTGACGCCGCCGCCCCCCCAAAACGGCTATTTTTAACACTTCCCTCAAAAAAAATTGACAGGCGTACTGCAGGCAATGTATATTAGGGTATAGGTAATTTGGCGGGGCGGAGTTTTGCCCTGCCTGTCTGTGGATTATTACATAGAAGGCGGCCTTGATGGTACTCGTGTTGGGCGCATTAATATTGCTCGCGTTTATCGCCACGCAAATTTTCATTTATCGCACATACCACCGTAGGGGCGACCGTCCCCGGTCGCCCGCCGGCGTACGGGTTGCGATATACGTTGAATCAAACGCAATTTCGCAATTCAAGCACGGGCGATCGAGGACGATCGCCCCTACAAAATCGTCTATTTTTATCATCCATTACAACAACAAATTCCCATTTGTACCACCCACCGTGGCTTCGACTCCGCTCAGCCACCGGGACCGTTGCCTGAGCGGAGTCGAAGGCAACATGTGCGCCAAATTAACATTTATCGCACATCCAACCGTAGTGGCGTTGCGCGCAACGCCACTACAACGTCATTATCGCAACAAATTTACATTTACCATATCCCCCAAAGACAGGAGCCCTTATTATAATGAAGAGGCTGACACAATTTTTTCTCATGCTGTCCACCGCCACCGCCCTGGCCCACGAACCCGTCTACACCACGGCGGAGTTCCGGTCGGAATTTGCAGCGGTCAACTTCGAGCCAAACAGCACGAAGCTAACGCCGCAGTCGTCCGCCGCGCTCGATAGCGTGGCGGTTATCCTCAAGCGGAACCCAGAGCAGCACCGCTACGAGGTCCACGGCCACACCTGCCCAGACGCAGAGACAGCGGACGCATCTGCGCGCTCATCCGTCCAACGGGTCGAGGCGATGGTGAAATATCTGCGGTCAAACGGGGTGCCCACGGCAAACATCACCACCGTAATCAATCCCCCCGCCGGTATCACGGCGGCAGGGTGTACAAGAGACAGACGTGTTGAGATAATGCTAGTCGAGACGCGCCAAGTCGAGGTTAAGCCGGAGCCGGTAGCCGTAACAGAACCATCATCGCCTGCCCGAACAGTCGAAGATGTGATGGAGGATGGCAGAAAACGAACTGCCCCCGAATCAATCACCCCGCCACCCGCATCCGAACCCAAGCTCACCGAGATCGCCGCCGAGCAGGGCAAGCAGGCGGTAGCTATCTACATGGCCGGGGATGAACCGAAGGGCGCACAGGGCGTACACAAAATCATGGGCGGAGAATTAGCGCGAGTGATAAGCGGGAGCGAGAGCTACCTTGCCGTGGACCGCACGGAAATCATCCTCGAACAATTAGCCAAAGAGCACACATATCAACGTAGCGGTGCTGTTGATGATGACCAAATTAAGGCCCTCGGCCAACAACTCGGTGTACAATACCTTTGTATCTCCGACATCAACCCAGTCGGCAAACGGTATTATCTTGATACACGTTTAGTGGACGTAGTCTCGGCTGAAATTATGCGCTCCGTCACCGAAACCAGCGCCTTGAAAGACGCCGAGGATATGAGCAGAATCGCCCGCAGTATCGCCTTAGAACTGATAGAACCGGAGGCGACAAGAAACGCACGTCTGCTGCGGAAAAAGATATTCCGTTACACCGCGATAGGCTTAGATATCCTCGGAGCTGGGATGCTCGCCTACGGGTATTACGAGGAGACCAACGTAGCAAAATATGTTGACGAATCAGCCAAAGAACCGGAAGCCGAGAGCGCCGCGAAAAGACGCAACGCCGCCTATATTGTTGGCGGGGCGATTTTGACATCCGGTATAACCATACACATTTTCTTCTAACAATCTTAAAAAGGACCAAAAGAACATGAACGACAATAAGGAATTACGGAATGATGTTGTTGGGGCGTTGGTTTGCCTTATCATCACGGCAACCCTATTCACCTGTACAGATGTCCCCGACTACTGCAGCCGCGGGAACCGGTACGACCCCGGCAAACAGTTCTGTTTCGCCGACAAGGCGTACCCCCTGTGCTCCAACGGGGAATACAACCCGCTCACCGAGGGGTGCAACCCGATAGACAACACCGTAGGCACAAGGTGCTTAGACAACAACTTTGTACCCGTAGGCACACCGTGCGGCGGGTACACCATCAACACCGCGGCGGCATAACCCGCTCGGCGGACGGCCCAAGCTACGCCGCGGGTGAATTAGTCACGCTGGTCGCGGAACCGGCCAGCGGGTACACGTTTGCGGGATGGGCGGGCGCATCTACCGAAACAAACCCTGCGGTAACGCTCACAATGAACAGCAACCAGCCGCTTATCGCCATGTTCAGGCCAACCTCCGCAACGCTCGCGACAACAGCGTACCCGCCCGACGGCGGTACGATAAACCGCGAAGTGAACGGAACGCAGGTAACCGTAACCGCTACCCCGCAGGAGGGGCACACGTTCTCCAACTGGGAGGGTGCGTCTACGTCTACGAATCCCTCCGTTACCGTTACGGTGGACGAAGGAAAAACTTTGGTCGCCATCTTTAAGCCAAATACGTACACGCTTACGGTCAACTCAAGCCCGGCAGCAGGCGGCTGGGTGTTTGTGAATAATACCGCATCTACTGGAACTAAGGCGTATGACGTAGGGACAGTGCTTCGTGTTATGGCGCAAGCGGAGGATGGGTACAATTTTACAGGGTGGTCGGGGGCATTTACATCTACGAAAGCAGATACGACAATTACCATAAATAACAGCAACCAAACGCTGACTGCGAACTTTGTCGAAAAAGATAAGCCCGTTACGCCGCCAAACGCCACGTACACGCTTACGGTCAACGCCGGAGCGGGCGGTAGCGTTACCCCGTCTACCCTGCAAACCGACATTAATGCCGGAACGCCGGTTCCCATAACTGCAACTGCAAATAGCGGTTACGAGTTCAACGGTTGGACAGTCACAAGCGGCGGTGCCACGGTTGCCAACACAAATAGCGCAACTACCACCGTTACCCTAAGTTCAAACGCGACCGTTACCGCCAACTTCAAGCACGCCGGTGGAACTCAACCTGACGGTACGTACACGCTTACGCTCAACCGTGGACCGCTGGAGGGAGGCAAGGTGTTTGTTAATAACGTAGAATCAACAGTACCCACGTACCACAAAGCGGATACACAGGTTGTCGTAAGAGCGGAGGCGGCGGTG
>WQRV01000027.1 GCA_009786575.1 Chitinispirillia bacterium
TATACCCCCTTATCCTTACGCAATACCTTATAGTTAAAATCCGCTTTCAGGGCCTTAAA
Source organism: Chitinispirillia bacterium (assembly GCA_009786575.1). GTDB lineage: Bacteria > Fibrobacterota > Chitinivibrionia > Chitinivibrionales > Chitinispirillaceae > GUT77. The sequence continues at coordinate 60 of WQRV01000027.1, forward strand.
CAGTTCCGTGGGCTTCTTGAAGCAGACGATCGTCGCGCTCATGTCTGTGAGCGGTACGTTCTCCTGTGCGGCGTAGATACCGGCGTAGCCGTGTACGACCTTGTCGAAGACCGCCATATCAGGCGGGCTGTCTACTGGGCTTTTGTACTCTAAGATGTTGTGGCTTCTAAAGATACGTGCCCAACTGTTCTCGATTTCGGCCTCGCGGTTCTTTTTTATGATGATGATATCGACCCGCAGCGGGCGTTTAGACAGCTGGCGTTCGTCTTCGAGCGTGACATCCCCGTTTTTCCTGTGCTTCCGCAGCATGTAGACGAACGCCGCGAACGCGGCCTCGTGGTACCTCGCGGACTCCTTGCGCGTGGCCTTGCGCGTACTGCCGGCTTTCTTATTTCTATTCATAACAAACGGTTCCCCGCTTAAATGGTTGACAANNAACAAAATGTAAAGCATGAAAAACAGATACAGCTACCGCTAATCCAAGAGAGAAAGTAATGCGAGAGATTCGGCGTCATTTTCCAAACGCCCGGANCCGGTGGCCCCGTTGTCAACCGAGAGAGTTAATGCAAAAAGTCTTCCAAATAAACCAAGAAATAGAAAGTCCGCAATATGTGCGAATATGTTATAATATAATTGATGGGATGGCGGGGTGCAAGGATTTTTTGGATAAATTGCCATTTATCGGTGTGTTTATAGACATTTACGGTTGTTGTTTAATATGCACCTATAGGGACGGTCGCCCCTACAAAATCGTTTTGTTTCCGGTGGATGTGTCGGATAAATTGTCATTTGGCACGCATCCAACCGTAGGGGCGTTGCACGCAACGCCCCTACAAAACCGTATATCCATCACACCGCTAAACCCCAATTTAATTTTTTGACTTACCCGCGTACCGATGAAGCAAACGCCACTGATGCCGGGCGGCGAGTACTCTTATTAGTGAACACTCCTTCGGCGGCCGAGATGTGAATACATGGATTGCATGCTCCAGCCGGCACAGCAAGCAGCCTCTTTTCCCCTGTATACGGTATCACGTTTCCCCAATGCGCCGGCAAAACATAATCCCATAGTCTTTTGACTTTATAAAAAGGCGGCAAAACATAATCCCATAGTCTTTTAAAAAAAGCAATATCTGTCTTACTTTTTCGTTTCCGCTGCGAGTTCTATTGCGTCTACTACCCATCGCGGGTCTATGGAACTGTTGTAGCGTTGTCCGGCGATGAAGTAGGTTGGGACGTGGGTTACGCCGTTTTTCTCGCCTTCTGCGGTTGCGGCTTCTACTCGTGTTAGGAGTTCGGGGCTTCCAAGGATTGTGGTGAAGCGTTGGGGGTCGAGGTACAGCCTGTCTACGATTGCGTATATGACGCTTTCGTCTACGCGTCCGCCGGCGTTTGCCAGCTCGAGCATGAAGTCTGAGAAGCGGCCGAGTTCGTGTGCTGCGGCAATGGCCCTGTTTGCGAGGCCAGCGCCGAAAGGTTTGGCTACTATTTTGGTTTTGCCCTTGAGTTTGCCGGCGGTTATTTCGTAGTGGAGCGCCCTGAAGTTGGTTTTGCAGACGGGGCATGTTCCTGAGAAGTACATTACTATGGTAAGGGGTGCGTTACGGTCGCCAACGACGGGCCATCCCTGTTCGTCGTTGGTGTAGCGTTTGGGGTCGGCGAATGAGGCGTGGCGTGTTTGGAGCATTTCCGAGATTTTCTCTTCGGTGATAGGCTGGTGGTGCGACATGCTGTCGAGCCAGTCTACGAAGGCGTTGAGCCGTTTTGCGATGTGGCACTGTGGTTTCTGTTTGGCGCACTCGTCGAGGGAGGAGGCGCAGCAAGGGTCAACCCGGAAGTTTTTCTTGAGGGAGTCGGCGAAGTGTGGGCTGGCCGGGGTCAGGTTTTGGCTGTGGGGGTGGTTGTGCGCCGGGGCCGGTACGGCAGCCGGGGCTGGCGTTGCGGCGGATGCCGGGGTTGGGGTCACGGCGGGCGTTTGGCCCTTTTTTTGGTTCTGGGCCAGAGCGATTACCGCTATAAGGGCCAGGACGGCGACGGTTATGATGAGGATATGTTTTATTTTCATGATATAAATATACATTTCGGGCTGCAAAAATCAAAATAGATACTTTTTAATCCGGCATATATTATATTCCCATCACTTAGGCGGTCAGGGTATCAACCAATCAGCGAAACGGGGCGGGCGCGCGGATTTATATGGCGGAACAGGCTAATAATATAGGAAAAGCGCATTTTCGGGAGTATGTGGGCGCTTTGCCGCACCAGTGGATTTTTGACCACCTGATAGCGGGGGTCGGCGGTGCGCGGCGGATACTGTCGTCGGCGATGATCAAGGAGGCGGTGGCGAAGTTTGGGAATAAGGCGTCTCTGGCTGCGCGTTTTGGCGGTTTGGGGGCCGGTTTGCGGCTTCGGTGCGCGCAGGTTTACCTTATGGGGGGCAACGGGTTAGGGCTTGACGATCCGGTGGCGTACCCGGATGAGCCTCTTTTGCCGTCGCTTTTGGCGTTTGCGGCGCAGAGCGGGGGCGGTGTGCGTCTTTTCGGGTTCGACGAGTTCGAGCCGCCGCTTAGGGCTCTTATGGCTGGTGAGCTTGCCCTTGCCGGGGCGGCTGGGGAGTGTTCGTCGCCGCCGGCCCCGGTTTGCCCCTGGCGGCCGCTGAACGACGTGGCCGCGCTCTGTACGATGGCGGCGCAGGGGCAACTGACCCGCAGCGTCCACGGCGGGCTGTCGCGGTCGGCGCTCAACACCCTTAAGAAGCTGGTTCACGACCCTACGCTGACCGGCAAGAGCGTGCCGGACGGTGAGCTTGGCCACCCGGCAGGTTTTCTGATAGGTTTTTGTCTTGATGAGGGGCTGATAGCCGAGGCCGGGCCGGCGTACCGTGTCTGCCGTCAGAGGTTAGCCGCGTGGTTAGACCGGAGCATGAAGGACCGGTTGAGCAGATTGGCGGCCTGCGCGTCCCGGTTTTTGGGCGGTTTCGGGTTTGACCTCGCGCGCGAGCTGTTTGCGCGGTGCGAGGGGCAGTGGCTGTCGGTGAATTTGCTTGTTCCCGAGCCGGAGAGGCAGGCGCTTCTTCGGGCGGTCGATATCTTTGAGTTTTTTGGGTATGTGCATACGGGTCATTCCCATTCATCAAGCGGTGTCCGTTTTGTTCCCTGCAAGGTTTTAAGCGATGCCGCGGACGCCGACAGGCTTTTTGCCAAAGAGCGGCGGCGCGACACGGTGGTGATGTCTGATTTTTCGGTTGTGATCCCGCAGGAAGTGCCGCCCGCGGAGCTGTTTGAGTTCTCGAAGGTTGGGGCGCTTGCCGGGTTTGACAAGGTTTACAGGGGGCAGATAACCAAGGAGTCTGTGAGCAACGCGCTCAGCGCCGGTGTGGGCGCGGGGGAGATGCGCGGCTGGCTGGAAGAGAGGCGAGCGGCGGCCAATGTGGTGAAGACGGTTGACGAGTGGATACGGGAGTTCGGGCGGCTGTCGGTTTGCCACGGGGCGGTGCTTATGGCGTCTGAGGAGAAGGTTGCGCGCCAGATTGCGGCGCTTGAGCAGCTGCGCAAGTATCTTGTTGAGGTCAGTGCGCACACTATTTTCAGGATCAGGCCGGGCAGCGAGCAGAAGGTGCAGGATATTTTGGAGAAGTTTGGGTTCGACACGCGCATGCCGCAGGGGTTTGCCGAGGCCGCGGTTAAGCACGAGGAGAGGCCGGCGGACGCCTATGACGATATGAACAGCAGGGAGTACTGGAAGCCGCTGACCGATTTTTCGCAGACCGCCGAGGAGCCGCCGCCGGCGATGAGGTGGACAAAGTACAGCGCGGAGCTGAAGGCGCTTGAGCTTAACGAGATAATGCAGGTGGTTGATTACGCTTTGCTGACGGGTAATGCTTTGACTATAGATTATGACGGCAGCGCCAGTATTCAGCAGAGCGTGTATACGGTTACGCCGATAAGTATAGATAAGGGTCTTGACGCGGCGATAGAGGCGGAGATACCGTGCGTGCGCGGGCGCAAGCAGTTTTATCTGAACAAGATAAAGCGGATAGGGGTCGTGGCCAAATGAGCGCGCCTTTCGTATCACTCCACAACCACACCGAGTACAGCTTTCTTGACGGGGCGATAAAGGTCAAGGACCTTGTCAGGCAGGCTAAGAAGTTTGATATGCCGGCTGTGGCGATTACCGACCACGGCGGGCTTTTCGGGGCGGTGGAGTTTTACGAGACGTGCAAGAAGGAGGGTGTGAAGCCGATTATTGGTTTTGAAGCTTACGTGGCGCCGGGGTCGAGGCTTGATAAGACCCAAATTACGGATAAGGAGAAGAGCGACCGCTACTACTGCCACCTCATACTTCTGGCGGAGAACAACACCGGCTGGAAAAATTTGATGAAGCTGTCGAGCATCGGCTATATGGAGGGTTTTTACTACAAGCCGAGGGTAGACATGGAGGTTCTGCGCAGGCACAGCGAGGGGATTATCGCCACGTCGGCCTGCGTTGCCGGGGCTATACCGCAGGCTATATTGCGCGGGGATATGGCCGGCGCGAGGAGGCTCACGGAAGAGCATATAGAGATATTCGGCAAGGATAACTTTTTCTTCGAGCTGCAGGATCACGGCATCGAGGAAGAGGTAATAGCCATGAAGGGGATGATAGCGCTTGGCCGCGAGATGGGTATACCGTTTATAGTTGCCAACGACGCGCACTACCTGCGCCGCGAGGACGCGCCCAGCCATGAGATACTGCTTTGCATAGGGACGCGCGACACGCTGGATAACCCCAAGCACTACAAGTTTTCGTCCAACGAGATATATTTCAAGTCGCCCGAGGAGATGTCGAAGCTGTTCCCGGAGATTCCCGAGGCGATGACGAATACGGTAACTATCGCGGAGCGGTGCAATGTAAATATAAAGGTTGATGCGACGCTGCCGTCGGTGGATGTTCCGGCTGAATTTGGCAGTGCGGGGGATTATCTTTCCCATTTGGCAAGGACAGGTTTGCGTGAGCGTTACGCCGAGGTAACGCCGGAGCTTACGGAGCGGCTGGAATATGAGCTGAAGGTCATCAACGACATGAAGTTTCCCGGGTATTTTCTTATAGTAAGGGACTTTGTGCAGAAAGCGCGCGAGCTGGACATACTTGTCGGCTGCCGCGGGTCGGCCGCCGGGTGTTTGGTTTTTTATAGCATAGGCGTGACTGATATAGACCCGATAAAGTTCGACCTCATCTTTGAGCGTTTTCTCAACCCGGAGCGTATATCGATGCCCGATGCCGACATTGACTTGGCTGACCGCGACAGGCATAAGATCATTGATTATATAGTGAACAGGTACGGGCGCGACTCGGTTTGCCAGATCATAACTTTCGGCAGCATGGCGGCGAAGAACGTGGTAAGGGATGTGGCGAGGGTTAAGGGTGTTTCGCCGGAGGAGGCCGTAGAGCTGACAAAGAAGATACCTAAGGATCCCAAGATCACGCTGAAAAAAGCGCTTGGGATTCCCGATAAGGTTAAGGTGGTGAAGGACGGGATGGAGGCGGAGGAGGATTATAACACGCCGGCGCTTTCGGAGATGATTGCCGGCAACTCGCTGGAGAGGTACGTCAGGACGAAAAACGAGCTTACCGACGCGGTTCTCGGCAATAGCCTGTACAGGGATATATTTTACCACGCCTCGGTTCTTGAGGGGCTCAAGCGCCAGCCCGGCATGCACCCGGCCGGCATGATTATTGCCCCCAGTAAAGTGGAGGACTGGGTTCCGCTCTTTAAGCAGTCTAACGCCGAAGAGATAATGACGCAGTTCGACCTGAACTACGTTGAAAAGATCGGCCTCGTCAAGATGGACCTTTTGGGGCTCAAGACGTTGTCGCTGATTCAGGAGGCCATACGCCTTATAAAGAAGTATCATAACGTGGATATCAACCCGTGGGCGCTGCCCGACGACGACCCCGGCACATTTGAACTCTTCGGCGACGGCGATACGGTAGGGGTGTTCCAGTTTGAGTCGCCGCCCATGAGGGAGTACCTGCGCAAGCTCAGGCCGACGAGCATAGAAGACATTATATCCATGGTCGCGCTTTACCGGCCCGGCCCTATGGACAACATAGACATGTTCATAAACCGCAAGCACGGCAGGGAAAAGATAGAGTACCAGCACCCGATGCTTGCGGGTATTTTAGACGTAACGTACGGCGTAATCATCTATCAGGAGCAGGTGATGCGCATAGCTCAGGTGATGGGCAAGTTTACGCTCGGCAGCGCGGATGTTTTGCGCAAGGCGATGGGCAAGAAGAATGTTGCCGAGATGAAGAAGATGGGCGAGCAGTTTGTAAAAGGGGCAATGGAGCAGGGGATAGAGGAGAAGACCGCGCGGGAGGTTTACGACCACATGGCGAAGTTCGCCGGGTACGGTTTCAACAAGTCGCACGCGGGGGTTTACGCCCATTTATCTTATCAGACGGCCTACCTTAAGGCGCACTATCCGCTGGAGTACATGACGTCTATCCTGACGGCGTATCTTGGTTCGCCCGACGATTTTCTGGCGATGAGGAATGAGGCTGAGCGCATGGGCATTCACGTTGTGCCGCCGGATGTGAACACGAGCGACAAGGCGTTCAGCATTGATAACGGTTCGATACGCATAGGGCTTGAGGCCGTCAAGAATGTCGGCAAGGCGGGGGAGCTGATACTTAAAGCGCGTGATGAGAAGGGGCGGTTCACTTCGATATTTGACTTGTGCGCGTCTACCGATAACCGTATTGTCAACAAGAAGGCGCTGGAGTCGCTCATTTGCGCCGGAGCGTTTGACGGGTACGATGGTACGCGCGCGCAGCACATGGCTGCGGTTGAGTCTGCGCTTGAGTACGGTAAGAAGGTTCAGGAGGACCGTGCGTCGGGGCAGGTTAATCTCTTCGAAGACCTGCTGTCGTCCGGCGACGCCGCCATGATATCCGCCGCGGAGCCGTCGCTTCCGCAGGTTACGCCGTGGACGATGAGGGAGAAGCTGCAGAGGGAGAAGGAGATACTCGGTTTCTACGCGAGCGGCCAGCCCATAGATCAGTTCAGGGACGAGATTGCGGCGTTTACGGATGCCGGGGTAACGGGGGAGTCGATCCGTGCCATGCCGAACAATTCCACGGCGACGGTAGGCGGCGTTATCACCGATTTTCGGCCGCTCAAGACGAAGAAGGACAACAGGGATATGGCGTCTATGAAGATCGAGACGCCCGATGCCACGTTAAATTTGATTGTGTTTACGGAGGCGTACGCCAGATACCGTGACATGCTGGCGAACGACGCGATGCTTTTGGTGTACGGGCGTGTCATGAACAAGGACGAGGCCAAGATCAGCGTGGAGAGCTGCATGCACCTGTATCAGGTCCGCGAGGCGCTGACCAAGGGCGTTCACATCAGGGTATCGCCTGACAGCGTTGACGAGGGTCGTATGCGGGCGGTTTACGATTGCTGCGCGGGCCATCCGGGGGAATGTTATTTGGTGATCCACGTGGGAGGCAGCAAATTAAGGTCGAAGACGATCACCGTATCGCCGGGGCATGAGCTGATAAAGGCTCTGCGGGATATTGCCGGTAAGGAGAACGTGTGGATATCGAGGGCGATTGACTGAAAGGAAGCTCCTTAATTTTGGGGCGCATGGTTTGGCGGAATGAGTAATTGATTTTTTTTGATGTTCTTTACTGGTGAAGGGGTATTTTATGGGCAATAAGACAAGTTCGTCTCCCGGTATTTTCCGGAAGCTGCACATGCTGTTTTTCTTCGTGGCGGTAATCGGCCTGACGATTTTTTATGCCTCGGTTGTACTGGTGGCGGCGATAGTTTCCCGCAAGCTGGCCCGCAAGCTGGCGAGAGACTGGAACAGGCGTGTGCTCGGTATTGGCGGGGTGAAGGTGAGGGTGACAGGCAAGGAGAAGCTTGACCGTGGGGAGCGGTACGTTTTTATGTCTAACCACCAGAGTGCGCTCGACATCCCGATCATATATATGGGTATAGGCGAGCAGATAAGTTTCATAGCGAAAAAGGAGCTCTTCATGATCCCGGTGTTTGGATGGGGCATGTGGGCTGTGGGGCACATAAGCATAGACAGGCAGAACGCCCGCAAGGCGCACGCGTCAATAGAGAAAGCAGTGCGGCGGCTCAACAAAGAGAATGTGTCGCTGATACTGTTTCCTGAGGGTACTCGTTCCAAGGACGGCCGTGTGCTTGATTTCAAGGCCGCCAGTTTTACGCTTGCTTTGCAGGCGGGTGTCAGGCTTGTTCCCGTTGCCATAAAAGGGGCGATAGACCGTTTGCCACCCAAGAGCAGCCGCATAGTTCCGGGAGAGGTTATACTTGAGATCGGCGATCCCATTTCCGCAGAGGAGCTGGCCGGGCAGAGCAAGGCTGATATTTGCAAGCGTGTGCACAGCGCTATTAAATCTATGGTGGAGAAGACATAGCCATTAATGTCGTATGATTTTATTTTCCGGCGAAATAATAAAAAAAATCTGCGCGGGGTACGGTGATAATGTATATTATTACCAGAGCTTGACAGAAGGAAACCGTTACCCTACGGGACTGCTTACAGGATTATCTTCATAGAAAATATTCGGGGAATGCACTATTGTGCTGTGTGGCGGCGCCATACGGTACAATGTGATTTTTATTGAAAAAATAAAAATATCCCCGGGTATTGACCGTACATCGCCGCTATACTTATTAAGGTCACGTTATTTCGGGCAGGGCCAAAAAACGAGAATATTTCACGGTATTCCGCCGTAGTATTTATGAGCGCCGGTTATGCCGCGCCGGTGCGGTGCGGATGGGCGCTTGGGGCTGGGCCGGCTGCCTCAATATGAGCGGCGGCCGAGGTGCGTACGGCCGCCGCGGGATGGGGTACAATCGGCGGTTGTGGGGGCATGGCCCGCGGGGGGGCTGTGTCCCTTTCCTCCGCAATAGCTTTGACGCCTGCGCGCGGCGATGAGGTAATATACGGCGGTGTGGGAGCGTGGCCGCGAAGGGGGCATGGAGGCTTAGGGGCCGTGCCTCATGGAGCCCGCCGCCTCCTTACAACCGCCACCATGCCGTACGGCACTGACCTGCGGCATGCGAAGGCCGGCAGGGCAGGGGTGCGGCTGAGTGGGGGCGGCCGCGTCCCTTTTTTTTGCGCTTCGCGCGTACCATATCAAATTCAAAACCAAAGTCAAATTCTTATGGGATTATGTTTTGCCGGCGCGCATTGTGGCGTGCGTGTGCCGATGCGCGCATGTAAATCAGTGCCCGGGCAATTGGGATTCGGAATCAGCCGGTGAACCGGATTGTTCCGATTCCTGCAGTTCAGATTCGTGAATTTCTTTCTGAGGTTCAGCCAGCCCGGTTTTTGGCTCCGCCGGTTCAGGCTCCGTTGATACGTTTTCTTCCTCTGTCGATACGGAATCTCCCTTACCGTCAACCAACACGGGTTCAGATACAGGCTCTTCAGGTACGGGTACGGCTGAGGGCTCTTCAGGGGCCGGATCCTCAGGCTTTATCCTGAACGGCTCCATCACTATCCCCTTCTTGCGGATGGGGCCTATGCGGTATGTGAAGCCCATGCTCCATTTCATCTCGTAGTCGGATACGAATACGGTGGGGATGAAGGCGGCGTCGAAGGTGAGGCGGTCTATGTTGAAGCCTATACCTAAGGACATTACCTCGTTGTCCCAGCCTATGCGCTTGCCTGCTCTCAGGTTGACTGACGGCAGTATTGACACTTCGAGCCCTACGGGCAGCGTGAATGTTCCGTTCTCATCTCTGTAAACTGCGTCGGCGGTGATTGTGTAGGGGATTGATTTCAGCGTGTCTGTCCACGCCGCGCCGGCTCTTGCGAATCTGGGTACTTTACCGTTGTGCCACACTTTGGCGCTGTCGCTGTCTCCGTAGCCGCGGCTCCACGCCAGGCCGTGGAACCCGGCGGCGCCGAGGTTCAGTTTGCCGTCAAGCAGCTTGTATCCCAGGCCGGCGCTGAACGAGAAGGCGCGGTAGTCGCCCTCTTCGGCCCAGATGCGGTCGTCGGCCATGTGCGCGCTTATGGCCAGCGCCAGATTGTTACGGATGTATCCAGCGCCTATCGCGCCTATCGTTGTGCTGCTCGACGCCTCCGCGCCCAAACCCTTCTCATCGCGGGTCTCGTAGCCGACTGCGCTTGAGTGGAAGCCGGCCGCAGAGAACCATTCGCCGGAGAAGAGTACCGTCTCGAACCCGCCCCTGTTCACGCCGCCCGGCATTTGCCCGAACTCTGCCGCGGCGAACGCCGAGAGGGCGAAGAAGGGCTGCGCCGGGTTGTAGTAGTAGAACCCGCCGCTGCCTAACGCTGTTCCGGCAGACCCCATTGCCGCGCTGCGCGGGCCGGCCGGCTCCTCAAGCATCAAAAAACCGTAACCGCGGCTGCGCGAATCATCGGCAAACGCCGGTGTTGATGTTATAGCCAGTATTAATGCCGGCAGTACCGTCAGCAATGCAGTAATTTTTTTCATAGTCATACCCCTCAAAATAATACGGTGTATCTTCAGAATGATACGGTAATGTCAAACTGCTGATCAACTCCCGCCCAAACCCTGTCAGTCATAAGCGCGTAGTTTACAAACGCGCCCTTCATCCACTTCGACAGGCTGTAAGAGAACCCAGCTGTCAGGCGGGGTGAAAACGCGCCCCAATATCCGCTGCGGTCCCACACTATATCGCCGGACAATCCGATATCGGCAAGTCCGGCCCGTAATACAATATCATCTGTAAACATCCACTTCGCGCCGGCGGCGATAAGCACCTGCGGGTTGCCGAGATATTCGCCGTTGCCGTCTATGAGGTAAACTTCCGCATCTGCGCCCCACACCAGTTCCTTGTCCAGCAGTTTTGCCTTGTGTGTTGACGACAGCGTGAATACCGGCGGTACGACCTCTTCGATCGCCGGGGAATAGTCGCCGTAAGACCTGATTGTCCAGTCGTTGCGAGCCAGCAAATTTTTTACTGACGCTGAGAGCGTAAGTCCGGGCGTAACTTTGTAAGCCGCAGCGATATCCAGCGCGCCGATTGATGTTATTGTTGTGGCAAGTATGGAACCGTCGGGCGCCGGTGCCGTAGGCAGGCTCTGGTACTCTACCGCGATAGAGCCGCCTGCCGACCAGCGCCTTGACACAAGGTAACCGGCGCCGACTTTCAATGACAGCGCCGTCCACGCCGCTGCCTTCAGCTTGTGTTCTTCGCTAACCTCGCTGCCGGTATAGTAACCGTCGTACAAACCGTTCAAAAACGGATCGCCTCTGTACACAAACGATAACCCCATGCCAACACGGGGCGGTACGCGGAAATCATAAGACGCCCAGGCTTCCGGTCTCCCCAGCGGCCGGATCCCGGCCCCGGCAGACGCGCGCCTGTCTCTCAAGAACGGCAGCTGGGCCGGATTATACCATGATAACATATATTCAGGCTCAGCTGAAACGGCCCCCCCCATCCCCGAAGCCCACGCGCCGGCTGGTAAGCGGAATATCACACCGGGAAGCCCGGCTTCCCACGAGGCGTAGGATGGTTTACAGGCGGCAATGACGAACACCGTCATCAAGACGGCGGCAATAATCCCGCCGCCGGAAAATATTTTTGCCGGTGATACCGCCGCCAATAATCTGTCCGTCCCTTCCGGCCGGTACGATTTTACCGCCGGGGTCATCAACGAAGAGGCGCGCATGTTTTTATTTCGCAAGTATGACTTTGCCAAAGAGCCGCTCCCCCCCGCTTGATGTTATCTTGAAATAGTACACGCCCGGCGACACTGTCCTGCCGGATCTGCTGGTCCCGTCCCAAAAATCCCGGGCAGGGTCGTTCGACCGCTCAGGTTTTGAACTGCGCCGCCCGCCTTTCACCACCGTTTTGACGAGGCTCATCCTGTAATCGTAAATGTTGATTGTTACCTTGCCGTCCTTCTTAAGTTTATAGACGAAGACCGCCTTGCCGTACCTCCCGTCTGCGCCGCCGCGGATGATCCCCGGCAGTGCGTAAGCCTCGTTCGCTTTCACCTCGCGGATGTATTTTATCAACGTAAATTTTCCATAATCCCCCGCCGCCGGATTTGCCGGTTCGCACACGTAAAGCCCGGTAGTGGTAGCGAAGACGAGTGTTCCCGCCCCGCTTTCCCCGCGGGGCATAAACAGTTTATCGTTGATTTCGGGGGTAGCCACGTCACCGGCCCCGGCAAACATTGGGCGGAAACCGCCGGATTTGACGGTCGAGTCGATCGCGTTGTAAACCGGGTCAGGCGGGATGGTGTCGATCTCCGCCCAAATTTTGCTCTCCGGGTCGTATGTCCAGAATGTTGACGGCGTTACGATCAGCAGCCGGTTCCCGTCCGCCGTAACGCCGAGCGCCGTGACGATCTTTGCGCTGTCGTCCGCGTCTATGGGTTCGATATCCTGCGGGCGGACCCCGGCGCTGTCGCCGGGCCGTAATGCGCTGAGTTTATTGTTGCCGCCTTCCGGATTGTAGCGAACGATACCGCCGCGGTTGAACGAGGCCCAGAAGCTGCCTCGCGCGTAGACCAGGTGGCCGGTGGGGTCTGCGGGGGCGGGTTCGTTAATGCCGTCAGCGCAGTCAAGGCATAGCACATCGTTTGAAAACCGGAAGAATTCTTCATGCTTGTTCCCGTCAGCGTGGTTGAAATGCCAAAAGCCGGTGGTGTTGGCGAATCCGGCCCTGTAGACAAGCGCCGCCGCGGAACCCCCGCCAAACGCCAGCCCCAAAAACCTGTTCCCGAAATCGCTGTCCTCAAATCCCGGCCACCCCTCCTGAGCGTGCAGGGACGTGCGGTAGTTAAGCCCCCGTCCGGTAGCCAGCCACAGCGTATCGCCGCTGCCGGCCAGCGCGATTATGTTGTTGCTCGTAAGCTGGCGGGTATCGGAGAATTGTGCGCCGGCGTAGGACGGCATCAGCAATATTACAGCTGTTAACACAATGGTCAATGACGGTGTGTTGCGCAATAAACCAATACGCAGAAACGTCCGTCCCCGCCCGCCTGCAATGCCCGGTGATAGGAACATCCACCCGTCAATTCGAAGCATTGCTCTCCCTCATATCCACCACCTCGACCCCCTTGGGCGCGGTGAACCGGAAGATGTCGTCTTTGGGCGGCTTGTCGAACGTGGTTTTCCTGAACGTATAAGTGTGCACGTTCTCGTGCCTGTCCGTCATCTTCAGCTCCCTGATGACCCCCGCCTTCTCCTCGACGACCGCGGTGATCGCCGTGTACCCGTCGCTGAACTGCCCGGAAGCGGAGCCCCTCCACTCTATCTCTACGGTCCCGGAAGCCCGCGACTTTTCCGTGAACTTGCGGTTCGTCAGGAACGACGACAGCATCCGCGACGGGAGCGTCCCCGGGTCTATTTCGGAAAACGCCCGCACGGCGGCCTGCTTGTTCCGTTCGTTGTACTGCCAGTACGTCTGCCCGTCGCACACGAACACCTCCCGCCCCAGCGTTACCTTGAACTTGTTCCCCGGCGCGACCAAAAGCTCCCCGCTCTTCTTCTCGTCTTTCTCGCGGACGCTCCAGTAGATATTGAGGTCGAACGCAGCCGTAACCGCACCGGCCCCGCTGTAGTTCTTGCGGACCAAAGCCATAGCCGCCGGCTCCTGAGCCGCAGCCAGAACAGGTACAAATACCGCCAAAATAGCAATAATCACTCCAAAACGCACAAAAACCATCCTTTCATAGCGCAGCTCAAGCCGCTGCTTACGATAACAGTATATGTAATATACATTAATGGTGATCCCGTACCCTCGACTTCTCGTGCAGCCGCTCAACCTGCAGGCAGAAGGCCTCGATCCGCGATTCCAGTATAGCCGGGAACGGGTTGCCGTCGCTTTCGATAGAGAGGAACGGCAGGGTGCGGATATTGCCGCAGGCGCGGCTGCCGCCTGTTATCCTCTCGTCAAGCATCTTTTTGTTGCCGACCGTGGCCTCCGCCGTCAGCACCGCCTCTACTACGCGCGTGGGCATGCAGGAGAACGGGCCTATCTGGATTGTCCCACAAGTCGTGTGCAGTATATCCCTAAAGAACGTCCCCGCCACCAAAATTGCCTCACCCGTTAACCGGGTATCAAAAAACTCCTTGCCGTAGCCGATGATCCTGTCCATCTCCGTCAGTTCATACGTGTACAGCCCTGATTTCGCGAGGATGCTCTTGATCTTCTTCTCGAACCGCTGCTGTAACATCCGCTGGATTTTGAACTTGACCGAACCTTTCCAGTCGAAGTCCGCTTCGTAAATGCCGTGCTTTACGTTCCAGTCGCAGTACTCGAGCCACTCGAACATCGGGGCGCGGCGGACGATTATCTCCCGCCTCTCTAACCGCTCAATCAAATCCTGCCCCGAGAAATAGTCCCGCCGCACAAAAATCTCTCCCAGCAGCGAAATGACTTTAGCCTCACTGAGCGGATACTTTATGGGGATTTTCTTAAGGTTTACGGCAACATCAGCAAGCAATTTATAGAGGGACGATGTCTTCCCGGTATTTAACAGCGCGATGATCCGCTCCCACTCATCGTGAAAAACCTTCATCGCTGAATCCTTATCCTTCGCCAGCACGCAAAGCGCGTTCTTGATATCCTCCATAATATCCGAAACCAGTACCCCTTTAAGGATATTAAGCGCGTCCCCAATCTCAAGCCCCGCGTACCCGTTCTCGTTTGTCAATGACAGGAGTGCTGTGTTTGGGATGCGCTGCTTTTCGATGAGGCTGCGGATGTAGACGTTGTACTGCGTGAACCGGCAGTTCCCGCCGCACGTGGGCATGAAGTAGATCAGGTACTCGTCGTCTTTCTTGTGGTTTGACAGGTAAGACAACAGCCCGCCCGTAGTCAGTATCAGCGGCAAGCACTCCTTGCACGAGCTGTGCCCTTTGCCGACCTTTAGAACATCGTTATCGTATACGGGGATAGCCGACGCCCGCATCCCAGCGCCGTTAAATATCGCCGCGAAAGCCTCGCTTGTCAGCTTGCCCATAGAGGGGAAGAGCACGTGTACTTTCTTATCCTTAAACGGGACCCGCGTACCGTCCGACGCGACGAACATTGGTTTGGGGCCGGAATAGTCTATAGTTGCCGGTTTGAAAGGGGTTTCCTTATCAGCCGGCCTTTGCAGCGTGCGGTATCTTGCCACGATATCCAAAAACGCCTCGATGCGCGTATTGACGCCCGCGTCTGCCGTATGGCTGTCGAGCTCAAGTGTGAGCGACGGCTTGTCTTTCATCACATCCCTGAAATATCCTACGACGAACGAATCCGGCCCGCAGCTGAAATTTGTGATGTACGCGCCGAAGAGCTGCGGGTGGCGCTTGACGATCTTCGCGGCCCGCAGGATATTTTGCCCCATCGCCCAGTTCATGTCTATCGAACACGGCTCTTCATTGTAATTCAGCATGTCCCACGGTATGACCTCCACGCCGCGCGACGCGAACTTGCCGGGGATGCCGAGGTTCCCCTCGTCGGCGAAAGCGTTGTAGGGGCGGCCGAAGAGGACGATACCGATTTTATCCGGGTCCTCCTCTAATTTTTTGAGAATTTCATCGCCGCGCTTCCTTAACGCCGCGAAAAAATCTTTCTGAGCTTTCAGCGCGTCATGAAACGCTTTCCTGCCCTGATCCGCGCCGCAGCCGCAATCTTTCGCGAGTTCAATAAACGTCCCCTCCATAGACTCGTACCCCTTCGAGTAGTCGATGTTGGGGGAGAGGAGTTTTGTTGTTGCCAGCATATCCTTAAACGCGCTCTTGAGATAGTACGGCTCGCATTGCAGGAGCAGGCAGGTGCACTGGTACTCTTTCTTGCGTACCGGCATTCCCTCAACGTAAAGTTCAACGACTTTGGGCAGGAATACGAAGTCGGGATTGGCTCCGAGTAAACTGTGCAATGCCCCGTGAGCGATTTCCGCGGGATAGCAAAACGACGAGCGCTTGCGCTTCATCCCGTCAACGCTTACGGAAGGGGACATCACAATCTCTAATCCAAGCGATGTGAAGAATGTCGAATACAGCGGATAAAACGTGTTCGTCAAAAACGCCCTGTTGATGCCGACGGTCTTTTTGCCTTTTGAGGGGTCAATCCGCCCAACATCTACTGCATCACTGCCGGCCACCGCCGCGAAATCATTAAATACCATGCGCTGGCGGATAGCTGCGCCGTCGTACTCGCCTTTTTCAAACTGGACGTGATGTATCAAGTTGTAATATTTGTTGCAGGCCCCGCCGAACGGGAACTTTTTATCGTCGATAATCATGGTGTTGATCTCGCACTTGCGGTCGCAATGCTCCGGGCCGCCCGCGCACACAAACCGTTTTCCATAGTGGACTTCGCGGTCCGCCAGCGTCCTTAAATCGAATGGCGACGCCTCCATCAGTTTCTTCTCAATCCTGTCCTTAACCTCCAGCGCGACGCCGAACGCCCCCATGAGCCCCGGTTCCGGCGGGACGATTATCTCTTTGCCTATAAGGTTCGCCATCGCCAGCGGGACGGCCTTGTTGTAGCACACGCCGCCCTGCATGAAAATTTTATTCCCGGCAGGACGCTGCCCCTTGACCCGGTTGACATAGTTCATGCAGACGGAGTACACTAATCCCGCGACAATATCTTCCTTGGCAACCCCCTCGTGCGACGCGGTGCGTATATCCGAACTGATGAACGCCGCGCACTGGTCGTTAAAATTGGGAGGGCGCTTGCTTTTGATGGCGATCCCCTCGATCTCCGTATATTTTATCCCCAAAGTCTCCCCCGCGGACTCCTCAAGGAACGACCCCGTGCCCGCGCTGCAGGCCTCGTTCATCGCGTAATCGGAAGCGACCGAGTTGGTCAAAAACGTATACTTCGCGTCCTGCCCGCCGATCTCGAAGATCGTGTCTACGCCCTTATCGAAAAACGCCGCCGCCGTGGCGTGCGCTATGATCTCGTTGATGACGCCGTCCGTCCCCCCGTGCAAACCGGCGATCTGCCGCCCCGACCCCGTCGTCCCCAACCCAATTATATTGACCGGGACGGTAATCTGCTTCAATATCTCCGCATAGCACTCGCGTGACGCCGCAACGGGATTGCCGTTTGTCCTCAAGTATATTGACGCGACGATAGCGTTATCCATCGTCCTCAGCGCGACGGCCTTTGTCGTAGTTGACCCTACGTCAAGCCCGAGTATCAGCTCGTCGCCCTCTTTCGCCTGCTGGGCCCTTATCTCCTCAAACCGCACAAGCGGCTTGCCCATCTCGATAGGCGGCAGCAGGGTGAAGGATGTCCCGCCGTCCTTCATAAGCTGTTTTTTGTCGATACCGAGCGGCGTTTTGTTGATAAGCGCGTAGTAGGCCGCCCCCACCGCCTCGAAGCAGTCCGCGAATTCGGGGATGTAGAGGTCTTCCGTGTGCTCCTTCAGCATCCCCATGATGACCGAATTGTGCGTAACGCCCCCGGCCGCGATGATTTTTTTGTTGGGGACTTTCTCTAAGAGGTCTAAAATTTTCTCCGCCATCATCCGGCACAGCCCCGCGCTGACCCTGCCGATTGGGATGTTCTTGTTGAGGGCGTGGGTGCAGTCGCTCTTGCAGAAGACTGAGCAGCGCCCCGACACCTTGAACTCCTCCGACTCCGCGGCGAGCCCGACCGCCTCCCTAACGCTGACGTTCATGCGCCGGATCTGCTGGAGGAAGAACTCGCCGGTCCCGCTGGCGCACTTGTTCCCGGTTTCGACGGTGGAGATCATGCCGTCTTCGTCTAAGGCGTAAACGATGAAGTTCTCCGACCCGAGGCTGGCCACGGCGCCCGGTTTCCGGGCCGGCAGGTCGTAGAGGCCGTTGTCACTTAGGAACCGCAGGGCGTACTCGACGCATTCCGGTTCGGTGATGGACGGCGCGTTGACTAAGCCGCGGAACTTGCGCCCGGTGAGCATGCCGAAGCTGCAGCGGTTAGTGTCAAGGCCGGCGATCAGTTCCTCGAAGGCCTTGCGCGGGTTGCTTTCGTGGCTTATTGACTCAACGCGTCCTAAGCGCATGGAGCCGCCGTCCGACACTATTTCGGCCATCTTGATTGCGGATGAGCCGAAGCAGATGCCTATTGCCGAAGTACTCATTGAACAGTGCTCCAAAGGCGAAAATGAAGGTTTTTGACTCCTGCGTGGCGGGTTGCGGTCCCGCGGCGTACCGTTATACCCCGAGTTCGATGATGCTTCCAGACGGGTTGCCGTCTAAGAAGAAGTCTTCCTTGAAGTACAGGAACCCGCCTTCGTCGTTGGAGTAGAACTCTACGGCGTTGTCGCCGAAAAAGGTTCTTAGGGCAGAATCCCTGTTCTCGCCGTCCACGATCCCGTGGCGGAGCTGCGCCTTATCGGCGGGTACAATAAACGCTATTGCGTACTTGGACATTTCGTGACTCCCGAAATTTGTTAAAAAAATATTGTTAAGGCTCGCAATAAAAAATTATATTGCATTAGTATCCCTTCCTTAAATATAGATTTTTGGGGGGGTGAAATGAAAGCAAAAAGTAAAAAAAAGTGATTTTAGGGGTCAGCTATGGATTTTAGATCAAAAATTATGACCGTAACGGCGGCGTTGCTGGTATTCTGCGGCGCCGGTATCGATGCGCACCCGCTGCAGGATGCCGTCAACGAACTGATAAAGTCCCGTAAATACGATACGGGCGGCCTGGGAGTCGTTTTCAGGGACCTGGAGACCGACTCGGTGGTTGTCGCCGTCAACGCCGACACCCCCATGAACCCGGCCTCGGTGCAGAAATTAGTCACCGGCGCGGCGGCGTTCGAGATCCTGGGCCCCGGATACGTCCACACCACCCGGATCTATACCGACGGGGAGTTCGTCGCTGACTCGGGGATCATCCGCGGCAACCTCTACGTGCGGGGGGCGGGCGACCCCGGCCTCAACGCCGAGAAAATCTGGCTCTTAGTCCAGCACCTGCGCCACCGCGGCGTCAAGCGCGTCACCGGCGACATCGTAATCGACAACTTCTTCTTCGACGACGTCGGCGTAGGCCCCGGCTTCTCCGAGCAGGAAAGCCGCTCCTACCAGGCGCTCATAAGCGCCCTGCCGGCCAACTACAGTTCGGTGGGCGTCCACCACCGCCCCGGCGCGGAGGCCGGCGACCCCGTATTCATAGATATGTTCCCCCGCGTAGAGGGATTCAAAATCAACAATACCGCCAAGACCGTCGCCGGCAACAGGGGCAAGCTCGACGTCACAACCGCGCTCTCCGGCGGCGTCACGCAGATCAACGTGCGCGGGACCATGGGCATAGAGGAGCAGCCGGGCTACATCTACCGCCGCATGTGGCAGTCCTGGGAGTCCTTTGGGGGGGCGTTTCGGGGCCAGTGCATCGAGCAGGGCCTCCGCATAGACGGCAAAACCGTCCGCCGCAAAGTGCCGGACAGCCTCGTAACCCAGGGCGCTTTCTACGCATACGGCGGAGAACCCGTCAACGAGTTCGTAAAACACATGTTCAAGTGGTCGAGCAACTTCGTCTCCGAAATGCTCTTCAAAACAATGGGTGCCGTAAAGCTCGGCGAGCCGGGAACATGGGCCAAGGGCGCCGACGTGGTCTCCGAATGGTGGGAGTCGCGGGGGCTTATTGGCAAGCCCCAAATAATAAACGGCTCCGGCATGGGCGGCGAACAGGCATCGAGGGGCACCGACGGCGCCGTTGGGCGCGTAAGGTACGAAAACCTCATAAGCGCCAGCCAAATCACCGGCTTGCTGGCCTACGTGTCGAAACAGAAAAGCTACTTCCCCGACTACCTTGCCTGCCTCTCCTCTTCCGGGGTAGACGGCACCCTGACCTCCCGCTTCCGCCGCTCCAAGCTGCGCGGCCTCGTCCGCGGCAAAACCGGTACGCTGAACTCCGTAAAGGTCAGCGCGCTCGCCGGATACCTGTTGTTAGACGACAAAACCTACGCCTTCGCCATCTTATGCAGGGACGTGGGAAGCGGTCAGCACGACAACTGGGTCATGCAGGAGCAAATTTTGGAGCAGGTGGCGAAAGTCAGCGAAGGCAGCCGCTGGTGAGGCAATATGATATCAGCCCTGATTAACACCGCGCGAAAGGCGGCCGGTTACTGCGGCGCTCCGAACCGCTATTGGGTCCCGCTCCTCTGCGGCCTCGCCTACTCGCTGGCGCTGCCGCCGTTTAACTCCATGCTGCACCCGGTGTTCGCGCCCATGCCGTTTCTGTCGTTTGCGGCGCTGATCCCTTTCTTTTTCTTCGCCACGCTGCAGCCCCGCCGGCGGGGGCTCGTCTATTCTTATATATACTGCGCGGCGATGATCCTCGGCCTGCACTACTGGATAGGCTTCGTAACGGCGGAGGGGCTCTGGGTATTCATACTTATCGGGTTGGTGTTGATCTCGCTTGCCTGGGGGGCGCTGTACTTCGTTGCCGCGCTGGCGTTTAGGTTCTGCTTCAAAAAGCTGCCGCGCCTCTATATAGTCGTCTACCCGGCGGTCTGGGTCCTCGTGGAGTATTTCAGGACGCTCACCGACCTGGCGTTCCCGTGGTCGTACATCGGGTACAGCATGACGGGTATACTGCCGCTGGCGCAGTTCTCGTCTTTCACCGGCGTTTGGGGCTTGTCTTACCTGATCGTCCTCGGCAACATAGTTATATGGGAGCTTGTGCGGGCGTATGTGGCGCGTGAGGATGTCCGGCAGAAGCTGTTGACGTTTGGGGTGTGGGCCGCGCTTGTTGTTGGGATCTTCGTGTGGGGCGCGGTCAGGATGAACGTGGCGCCGGAAGCGGAGGCGGAAACGCAGCGGATCGCGCTGATGCAGACGTACATGGACCAGTTCAACTGGGGCCCGGGGTCGCTTGATACGGCGGTGACCGTGAGCGACAGCATGGTACGCATAGCGGCTGCGGAGAAGCCTGACTTTATAATATTTCCGGAGAGCGCGATGCATTGCTATCTTGACAGGCGCGCCGCCATCAGGGAGAGGGTCCTCTCATGGGCCGCCGGGGCCGGCGTCCCCATAATGGTGGGTTCGCTGCACGCCGAGCAGGCCGGGCGGGATGGGTACAACGTCTACAACACCGCGTTCCTTACAGACGGCGACAGGCTCCTCCCATACAACAAGATAATGCTTGTCCCGTTCTCCGAGATAATGCCGTTTCAGGCGCAGTTTCCCATTTTGTCGAGGGTGAACCTCGGCGGCGCGAGTTTCAAGCGCGGAACCTCCGAGTCCATCTTCCGTATCAACGACAGGCTCGAGATAGCGCCGTATATCTGCTACGAAATCATCTTCCCGTCGTTTGTGCGGCGCCGGCTTTTAGAGTCTACCAACCTGATTGTCCACGTAACGAACGACGGCTGGTTCGGCCGCTCGTCGGGCCCGTACCAGCATGCGGCGATGTCGCAGATGCGGTCTATCGAGAACGGGATAAGCATGGCGCGCGCGGCCAACTCCGGCATCAGCATGTTCGTTGACCCCGTGGGCAGAATATCCGGGCAGACCGGGCTTTACACGCGCGATATAGCCGTGCGGGACGTTCCGGTTTACAGGATAATAACCTATTACGGACGGTTCGGCGACTGGTTCGTGATGCTGTGCCTGCTCATCGCAGCCGCCGGGGCGGTAACGCTCTTCACCGGAAAGAAGCGGCCCGGGGAGATCACCAACCCGCTTCTGGTCGATGAGCAGAATTTAAGCCCCGTCAACGTCTGCCGGTCCGAGCGCCTTTAAAATTTTTTGGGGAGGGATGATACCATGCGTATTTCTTTAAGAGATATACGGATACTGGCCGCCGCCGCGCTGCTGGCCGCCGCCGGATGCTTGCCGCACAAGGAGCCGCCGCCGCGTTCGGCAATTGGCGATTATTATCCCGAAATCAGCATCGATGGCCGCACTATTGATATGAATACCCTTATATGCGGCTTTCCTGAGCCGGAGGAGCCGCCTGAGCAGCCGGGCCGCGCCAACCCGTCCGACACATGGCTTACCGTAGGGGGGGAAGGGGCGGTCATACACCCGTTCTCTTTCAGGGGGCGCTCCGATATCATAGAAATAGTGATAAAGGAGGGCACGGCCGCTATCGGGTTCGGCGCGTTTGCGTGGTGCAAAAACCTGAAGTCGGTAACTATTCCGGGCAGCGTTAAAATTATCGATGAATTAGCGTTCGACCACGCCGAGAACCTGACGACTGTGAAGATGGCCGAGGGCGTAGTTACCATAGGCGAGGGCGCGTTTTACGAGTGCAAGAACCTGTCGTCAATAACTATCCCCAAAAGCGTGGCCTCCATAGGCGGCTGGGCGTTTCACGGCACGGCCATAGACTCGGTAACAATCCACCCCGGAGTGAGCGAAATTGGGGGGTACGCGTTTGCCGAATGCAAAAACCTGAAATCCATAAACGCGGCGAAGGACAACGCCTCGTACACATCCGCAGACGGGGTGCTGTTCAATAAGGATAAAACCGTTTTGGCGCAATACCCCGCGGGCAAAACAGGCGCCGGATACGCCATCCCCGAAGGCGTTACGGCTATAGGGCCGGGCGCGTTTGAAATATGCAGAAACCTGCGGTCAATCACAATCCCCGAAGGCGTTGCGTCTATAGGGAAAGGCGCCTTTTACGCGTGCCGCCGCTTAGGTTCATTAACGATACCCAAAAGCGTGGAGCGCATAGAAGAGTACGCGTTTGCAGACTGCGACGGCCTCAAAACAGTAACGTTTGCCGGAGACAGCCTTTCGTATCTCGGCTGGGGCGCGTTTGTGCGCTGCGATGAGCTCGAATCGGTAAAACTCCCCGAAGGCATAACCGCCATAGAAGACAGCACGTTTTTCAAATGCGAGGCCCTGACATCCATAGATATCCCCAAAAGCGTGAAGAGCATAGGCGACGACGCTTTTTCCTATTGCAAAAACCTCGCGTCCGCCAATATCCCTCAGGGCTTAACGTCTATAGGCCGCCGCGCGTTTTATGGGTGCTTAAAGCTTGCGTCCATCACACTCCCAAACAGCCTGAAATCCATAGGCAAAAGCGCGTTTTGTGGCTGCGACAGCATAAAGTCGGTTACAATACCAAACGGCATAACCACTATAGAAAGCGACGCTTTCGCCTCATGCGACGCCCTGAAGTCGGTAACGATACCGAACAGCGTGACCTCCATAGGGTATGGCGCGTTTCAATACTGCCGGGGCCTCCCGTCCATAACAATACCAAACAGCGTAACGGAGATCGGGCCGTACGCTTTTTCCAACTGCGACATCCTTAAAACGGTATCGGTACCCGCCGGGGTGCGCTCTATCGGCAAATACGCCTTTTCCTATTGCGGGAACCTGACCTCCGTAACCCTGCGCGAGGGGTTGCTTACCATAGGGGAAGGCGCGTTCAGCAGCAGCAGGGAGCTTGCGTCCCTGAATATCCCCAAAAGCGTGCTGGCAATCGGCAAAAACGCGTTCAGCGGCACGGGCCTGCCGATAAAAGACCTGAACGAACACGCCGCCAGGCTGATAGCCGCAACGTCCGTAACTATCCCCAAAGGCGTTACCTCCATAGCCGGGGGCGCGTTTAAAGACTGCGCGAAATTGCAAACCGTTAAGCTCCCCGAGGGCATAGTAACCATAGGGGACAACGCGTTTAATGGGTGCAAGAACCTCACGTCAATCAACATCCCCCAAAGCGTGCGGCGCATTGAAGACTGGGCGTTTGCCAACTGCGAAAGCCTCGAGAACGTAACATTCCCCGACAGCTTGGCGCACATAGGGACCCTGGCGTTTCTAAGCTGCCTGAATTTTACGTCCGTAAAGATTCCCAAAGGCATTACCTCCATATCGAAGAGCGCGTTTTTACGGTGCAGGAATTTGGAATCCGTAACCCTGCCCGACAGCATAACCGGCATAGGGGAAAACGCGTTCAAGGGCTGCGCCAAACTCGCATCGGTCAATCTGCCAAATACCCTGAAACGCATAGAGGACGAGGCGTTTGCCAATTGCGAAAGCCTGACCTCCGTAACGATCCCCGATGGCGTGATGTGGATCGGCAACGAAGCGTTCCGCGAATCGGGGCTGACGTCCGTTACCATCCCCGGCGGCATAACGAGCATTGCCATACAATCGTTCTTCCGCAACAAAAACCTTAAAAGCCTCACGATACGGCCCGGCGTTAAGATAATCGCAAACATGGCGTTTGCACGGTGCGAAAACCTTGCCTCGGTAACGATACCCGAGGGCGTGATAGCTATAGAGCGGCAAGCGTTTTCGGGATGCACAAGCCTTGCCAAAATTTCACTGCCCAAAAGCCTTATCAACATCGGGAGCAACGCGTTTGACGGGACAAAACTCAAGGACCTCCCGCTGCCCGCCGGCATTACGTCTATAGAAGAGGGCATATTCTCCAAAGACCTGGCGTCCATAAGTATCCCGCAAAGCGCAACGGCCATCGGCAAGCGCGCGTTCCATAATTTCAAAAAACTGAAGTCGGTAACTATCCCCTCAAGCGTTACCAAAATCGAAGACTTCGCCTTTCAAGGCTCCGGCCTCACATCCGTAACCATCCCCGGCAGCGTGAGGAACATCGGGTACGCGGTGTTCTACAAGTGCGAAGACTTGGAGGCCATAAACGTAGAGAAAGGCAACCTGAAATACTCTTCGGAAAACGGTGTGCTCTTCAACCGGGACAAAAGCGAACTGCTGCTCTACCCAGCCGGCAAGCCCGACAGCGCGTATACCGTCCCGTCAAGCGTGAAAACCATAAACAGCAACGCGTTCGAGAATACAAAACTCAGGCGCCTCACCCTCCCGGAAAGCATGAAAAACGTAAACCGCGGCGCGTTCGGCAAAATCGGGAATGTGTACTGGCCGCAGGATAGCGTAATGGCGCAGCCGGGCAAAAAGAGAGCGCCCGCCGGAGCAAAGCGGAACGCAGAAGACGAAAAAGCCGCCGTCTCTGGCACCGTAACGATCCCGCCCGGCACAACGGTAATCGAAAGCCACGCATTCGCGTTCTCCCAAATCGACTCGGTCGCAATCCACGGCGGCGTAACGGAAATAGGGTACAGGGCGTTTATAGGGTGCCGGAACCTGAAATCTGTAAACATACCGAACAGCGTAACGAAACTGGGGCAGGACGCCTTCCGCGGATCCGGCCTCACCTCCGTAACAATCCCGCAAAGCGTGGCCTCAAACGAGAGCGGCGTGTTCTCAAAGTGCAACAGCCTTACATCCGTAACGCTGCCAAACAACATGACGCACATCGGCGCGTTCATGTTTGAAGATTGCAGAAAACTGACATCCGTAACAATCCCCGCAAGCGTGAGGTACATAAACGCCTCGGCGTTTGAAAACACCGGCCTCACCTCCGTAACGATACCAAACGGCGTGAAGCTGATAGGGGAAGAGGCATTCGCGTCGTGCAATAACATGACCTCCGCGGCAATCGGGAGCGTGGAAATTATAGGGACGCGCGCGTTCGGCGGCAACGAAAACCTTAGGTCCGTAACGCTCGCTGTCGGCGTGGAGTCCATATCAGGCGGCGCGTTCTCCGGCACCGCCATAACATCCGTAACGCTCCCCAAAAGCGTGAAGAGCATAGACGGCACGGCGTTTTCCGGCTGCGAGAACCTGACGGCCATAAACGCGGCGGTAGGCAATACAAAATACAGCTCCGTAAACGGCGTACTGTTCAATAAGGATAAAACGGCGCTCCTGAAATACCCGCCCGGCAAAATGGACAGCGCCTACACCGTCCCCGCGGGCGTGAAAACCATAGGCAAAACCGCGTTTGCGAATACCGTATTGAAGTCAATAACAATACCCGCAAGCGTCACAAAACTCGAAGACGCCGCGCTATCGTCCGAAAACCTCACCTCAGTAACCATCCACAACCCGTCCCCGCCGGTTACAGGCTACGACGTCTTCCGCTCGGCAAAAAACGCGGCGCTCTTCGTCCCCCCGGCCTCACTCGAAACCTACGAAAACGAAGCAGGCGGGTGGTACGGCCTCAAATACATCCTCCCCATCGGCGGCGTAACCGGGAGGGGAACAAAAATGCGCGGCGGCAGCGGCGAGGGGGGAAATAGACAGGATTAGAATCAATATTGTATGGTAAATTGGGGGTTACCGGTGTGTTGATGATTGTCTGAACCATGATTTGCCTGATTAAAGGATTAACATGATTAAACGTCAAAATCACCAATAATCCGGGTTTTGACGTTGATTTTT
>WQRV01000028.1 GCA_009786575.1 Chitinispirillia bacterium
TCAAGAAGCCCACGGAACTGTTTAAGGCCCTGAAAGCGGATTTTAACTATAAGGTATTGCGTAAGGATAAGGGGGTATATTATATTGTAAGTAAGGGATGTTCACCGGAAAAGGCGCTGGCGGTACAGGTAGTGGTAACGTCCGAATTAGACGACAGCGAACTACCCCTGATGGCGCTAAGGCCGGATCTCGACCCGAAAACATTACAAAGGATCGAGGAACTCCCGGTCGAGGACGAAGAGTATCAGGTATCCCTTGAACCGTGGTTTATGGTGCTGTTGAGTGAAAATGAATACATATTAACAGAGGAGGATTTTATGAAAAAAAGGTACGACGACTACGCCGACGTTTACGAAATTTTCGCGAAAAAAGGCCTTCTGGAAAAGTACAAACAGGAAGGGCGACAGGAGGGTGAACAGAAAGGGCGGCAGGAAGGACAGCGGAACATCCTCGAATTCCTCAAAAACGGCCATACTCTCGAAGAGGCAGAGAAAGAGTTCGCATTGACGTAGGCGGATCGAGGAACTTCCGGTCGAAGACGAGGAGTATCAGGTATCACTCGAAGAGGCGAAGAGAGAGTTTGCCCTGCCGTAAGAGCCCCCCTCAACTGCCTCGGGAACAGAACCGAAAAGCGAGACGCCGCTGGTTGGAGAAGGAGCGCCTGACAGGCAAGGAGTTGCCTGCGCTCCCGTTTTTCCTGCGGCATGTCTTTAATCATAATACCTAACCGCTCCAGAAGAAGAGCGGTCAGGCATGGTTACAAACACTAATCAAATAATGACGTGATCATCAATTATGGTGTTGCAGTAATAGTCCCCGTAAAACCAGCACCGGGAATAGTAAATTGAACCGAAGCTGATGCGCTTGCCCACTTGGCGTGAGCAACCGTCAAGACACTTCCCGCCGCCGTTGCCGTCATATCTTTCGGAACTTGAATATAACTGTCTGCACCGCCGCCGACTGGAGTGATTTTAAACGCCCTCATGGCAGCGTCGGTTGAAACGGTAGCGCCAGTTTGAACAGCAGCCCCCAAACCACTTGCAATCGTGCCGGCGGCGTTTTCAACGGACGACCTGCGAGAATCTTCGATGTACCCATTGTACAACGGGATAGCAACGGCGGCCAGGACAAGCACAATGACCGCGACGACGATAACTTCAACAAGGGTGAAACCTTTGTTGTTCTTAAGATACTTCTGCATACAGCACACTCCTTTTGTAATAAGTGAAATAGGAAAAAGCAGTTAGTAAAAATGTACAGCAAAAAAAACGGGCTATCCTAACCAAACAGCGGCGGGGAACGGCCCATTTATTGGGGTACGGCGGTGTGAGACGGGAATCCGTCTTGCCGGTATTATCTGATAAGAAAGTACGTGCTGCTAATATATAATAATATAGCTTAATATAATACTTATAAGAAGAATGCGAAAAAACACCGTAACTTGTTGATTGACAACGACTTACGCGGGGGGGGGTACATTTAGTGACGGTTTTTTGCCCGGAACGGGCAGCGCCGCGGCGGAGCGCCGCCGTGGCGGCGGCCGCGGTAAAAATCGTAGATGTATGTATGGTCGAAGCCATAAAAAGCGTTTCTCCTTGGAGTATTCGCCGAGCCAATCGGTGTTTGTTACCTCGCCGTCCGGGCTATAGCCGGCCGCCTCAGTTTAAAATTTATAGAGGGAAAATATATAATGGTAATCCGCCGGCGCAAGAAAAAAGTAAAAAAAACGGCCCGGCCTTTTTTACGGCCTTGCCGGGCCTAAAAACGCTTCCGGCAGATAGACATTCCCGGTCCCCTCGTCAAGGGCCGCTTTGAATAGCGGGGCGATTTCTTCGGGCGTGGACCCTGCGATGCCGCAGCCGAATAGATTATGGCGCGTGTGGGGTGTTATTTTTTTATTACTCCCCCCACTTCATCTCCCCAAGTACGTCGAAGTATTCGCGGATTGCGGAGCGGTACTCTTCTGGGAAGTTGTCTTCGAAGGCGCGTTTTCTGAGCAGGTGGAAGCTGTCGGCCTGTGAGGAGGCGCCTTGTTGGGATGGCGGTGCGCCCTGGTCTGTGAAGAGGGTTTTTGAGGCGGTGCCCTTGCGCTCCTCCTTGCCCTCGTCTTTTCTGTTTAGGGACAGGGTTGATTGCAGCATTCTGGAGAGGAACCTGTCTTGCTGGTCGATTATGTCAGCCGGAGGGTTTTCTAATAGTTGGGCTAATCTTCTGGCTTCCTGTTCTAATTCCCGTACGCGCTTTTCCATTGACTCGCCGGCTTCTTTCCCGTAGGATTCGGCAAGGCGTTTCAGTTCGTCGGCGATGGCCTGCTGCGCTTCTTTTGCCTGTTTGCGCGCCTGCGCTTCCCGCTCGCCGCCCTGGCCGCCGGCTGCGTCGCCGCCGCCGCGCTGGCCGTTTGACCCTTCGCCCTCGCCTGATTGCTGCCGGCCTTGCCCCTGTCCCTGCTGTTGCCCGCGCTGGCCGTAGCCCTGCCCCTGCGGGCGCCCGCCCATGAGCGATTGCAGGAGGTCGCCCATCATAGAGTTCAGCGCGGCCTGCCTGCCCGAGGCTCTGCGCAGGCCCGGCATCATGCCGCCCTGTCCCTGGCTATCGCCGTCCTGATCGTCGTCGCCGGTGATTGTCAGGAGGAGGTTCGCGAGCTCGCGCAGCGCTTGTGTGCTTTGGTCCATCTGGCGCACGCCGTCGGTTCTGTCTAACGAGTTTATGACATCGGCGGATTTTGAGGATGCGTTCCTGTAGGCTTTTATTATTTCGCGTATGACCTTGGCGTCTATCATTGTCAGGCTGTCGGCTTTTGCCAGGCTCATCCTCAGCGCGTTGCCCAGCGCCTGCTGCGCGAACGCCGCTTCCCGGTTGTCGGCGGTCCCCTGCGCCTGGAAGCGTATTGACTGCTGCCACTCTTCAAGCGACAGCGCGTCGTGCGCCATGGTGAGTATGCGCTTTCTGTCCTCTTCCATTTTGGCCATCATGTTGACGGTCAGCCTGCTTTTCAGCTGTTCGCTCAAGGAGCGCAGTTCGCGGCTCATCGCGTTTTTGCCGCTTTGTTTTTGCTTGCTGTTTTTGCCGTCCCCGGAGTTATTTTGCTGCTCCTTCATCTCTTGCGACAGTTTTTGTACCTGCTGGGATGACGGCGGGCTTTCCTGATTGCGTTGTTTGAAGAATTCGCCTACGTCCTTGTTGACGTTGTCGATCCGGCCGAGCAGGTCTTGCTGCCGCTTGTCGTTCATCTGATCGTCATCCGCCGCGGCGAGGCCGGCCTGTTCGTTTGCCAGATTTTCGGCGCGCAGGGCGAGATCCGCCAATTCTTTTTCTTGACGGATTTTTTCTAAAAACGCCATCGTCTGTTCGAGCCGCTCGCTCAGTTCCGGCAGCATATCTTTCAGTTTTGTCGCCGCCTGCCTCATCTCGTTCATGGACAACTTTTTGTCGCTGTCTATCTTAAACAGGTTTTCGCCGAACTCCTTCATCAGTTCTTCGACGGCTTTCTGTATCTCTTCCATTTTTGCGAAGAGTTCCTCGCTGAGTTTGCCGTCTTCGCGCAGCGCGTTCATGCCCTCTTCGAGAGCTTCAAACGCTTTTTGGAGTGAATCCGCTTGAGCTTGCAGCTGCTGTTTTACGTCATCGACTACGCGTTTTTGGTCCCACGAGAGTTCTTGCGTCCCGGTTGCCGATTTGATGAGTTTGTCTACGGAGCTGCGGATGTCGTCTTGCCGGCTGCGTACTTCGCCGAGTTTCTGCTGCGCGTACTGCTCCTTGCCCGCGATTGCTTTGTGTATCTCCTCGAAGCTCGGCACTCTGAACCAGAACGTATCGCTCACCGCGGTTTGCGGGCGGCCAAACGGCTTGTTGTCGCGCACGAACAGCCAGTAGTAGAGAGTGTCGCCGGGGTAGAGCGAGAGTTCGCGGATATTCCAGATTACCGGTTTGCGGATGATCGGGGGGGATGTGCGCTCTGAGAGGTCGAACTCCTGCGGCGCCTCGTTTGGCGGTTCCCCGCTGCGGCGCCATTTCAGGTCCATTTTGCTGATACCGAAATCATCGACGCCCTCTACCCATAGCGATTCTGCCTGCGCGGTGGAGAGTACCTTGTTCATGCCGGGTTTGATGATGCGCGCCGCCGGCAGTTCGTCCTGAACCACGCTTACCATAAAGCGGGGGAGGGAATCGGATGATTGATTCAGCGTGTCGGTCAAAAAGAGCGTGTATTCGGCCGGTGTGTTGACGGTGAATTTGCCGGATGCGTATTTTCCCTTAATGTCAAGCAACACCGTATCTTTGTTATTGATGACGATGCCTGCGCTGCGCAGCGGCGTTGATTCGAGCGATACGTTGACGGTTGTACCCGCGTACGCCGTGATGTTGCCCTGTCCGGCGGGCAGTTCTCGCGGCGGCAGTTTTGTGTACCGCGGGGGTACAGTTGTTACTTGCAGCGATCTCAGCAGCGGAGGCGGGACTACGGTTACTGTTTCCGGGGGGGTGGATGATGAGAGTGAAAACTGGTATACGAACGACTCTTTGATATTGTCGAGAGAGAAGGAGAAGTCTCCGGCGGAATCCGCCCGTAAGAAATAACGCCCGCGGTTCTGCCCGTCGAGCGGCCACGTTTCCAAACGCGCGGTGGGGAAGTGGCGGGCGGCGCCGCTTAACGACAGTGTTACCGAACCGTTCATGGGGATGGTAATGCTGCCGGGGGAGACTTTGATCTGCTCGCCGGCCATCATCGCGAGCGGCAGTTTCCAGTAGCTTGTCATTTTGTTGGGGGATACGGTAATTATCCCCGCGTTGGCCGCCGTCAGCGCCAATGTTACCGTTAGGATGTATTTATTGACGAACGAGAATTTTATCCCCCGCATCGTACCCAATTCGTCTGCGGCCCGGCGGTACAGCTGTTCTTTCAGAGGGCCGGAGCCTCCGGCGTTGTTTTGCCGGGACAGTTCCAACGCCAAGGACAGCGCCGGGTGTTTGAGGCCGCTTTTGTTTTCGATGATGCCGGCGGTTCGGATCAGCGACGGCCGGCGGATAATCATTATCATTGGCAAAGATACAAGCGTTACCGCTAATAGTATTGTTGACGCCAGCCAGAGGGCCGGCAATGCCGTCCACGGAAAGATGGAGAATGCCAGCCCCAGCGCCGCGCTGATCAGCAGGTAGATGAAAACCGCGGTAACGGCGTGGGCCGCTGCCTTATGTATAAGAAGCCCGCGTCTGCGTTTGGCGGTGAATTTTTTTATCAGTAATAAAGATTCGCTTGTCATGGGCTGAAGAACCAGGATAAAACGTTGACGCCCATCTGCAAGCCGGCCTCGCGCCGGTTGTCGTCGAGCTTGTGGATGTGCTGGTCTTCAAGCGCGTTGCCGATGTCGGCGCTGTGCGTGTAGAGGAGTATGAGCCGCCCTTCGAAAAATATGCCGAACGCCTGCGCCGGTTCCCCGTCGTGCTCGTGGATCTTCGGCAGGCCGGGCAGTTTGTATTTGCTGTTGAAGATTGGATGAGTGGACGGGATGGGGGTCAGAGGGTTTTCCGGGAACAGCGCCGCCATCTCGCGCCTGAACGATTTATCCATACCGTAGTTATCATCCGCCCAGAGAAAACCGCCGCCTATGAGGAATTTACGCAGGCGCAGTTTTTCCTGCGCTGTAAAGCGGACGTCGCCGTGCCCTGTCATAAACAGGAACGGGAAGTGGAAGAGGCCCTGGTCGGATATCTGTACGGTAGTTGTGCTGTCGCACAGCGGCAGCGCGGTGCGCTCTTTAGCGCCCTTAACGAGGTTGGGCAGCATCGACGGCCCGGTGTACCAGTCCCCCCCGCCGCCGTAGCGCAGGCGGGCTATTGTGAGCTGGCACGGCTGCTGTGCGGGAACGGATGACGCGGCGACGAGCGCCGTCAAGATATATATGATTACATTTGTTGATTTCATAAAAATCCCCGCGCCCCCCAAAAAATTTTATCACACCCGTCTTACGATTCCAGGACCGTCAATATATCCCGAAGGCCGCTGCGGATATCCGAAAGCGCATTGGGCAGCATTGATGCCGTTGCGGTCGATTTATCCGGGGATGGGTCCGCCGCAGCCGTATCAGCGTTTACATCCGCGTTAATGCCAACATTAACGTCAACATTAACGTCAACGTCAACATCAACATTATTGCCGCTTCCGGCCCGCGCCGCCTTCCTCTCCTCCGCCAGCTTTTTCCTCGCCCCGTCCATAGTGTACTTTTCCTTGAACAGCAGCTGCTTTATCCGCAAAACGACCTCGATGTCCTTTTCGCGGTACGCGCGTTTGCCGGCGCGGTTCTTCTTGGGGCGCAGCTTGGAGAAGGCCTTCTCCCAGCTGCGCAGGAGGCCCTGATCGAGGCCGGTCATGACGGCGACCTCGCTTATTGTATAGTACATCTTCCGCAGCGGAATAGATATGGTATTTTCATCCGCCGCTGCATTATTATCCGGCATTCGCAATCCCCCTAATTATCCCCAAAACTCTGGTTTAGTATCCCTCATCATCAAATCCTTAACGGCGTCTTTGGCCGATTTGCCCTCGAAGAGGGTTTTGTATACTTCCGTTGTGATGGGCATCTCTATGCCGATCTTTTGCGCCAGCGCGTAGGCCGATCTTGCCGTTTCAACGCCCTCGGCGACCATCGTCATTTTGGACAACGCCTGTTCTAATGTCAATCCGCTGGCGATGAGCTCCCCCATGCGGCGGTTGCGGCTGTGGCGGCTTATGCAGGTGGTGATGAGGTCGCCTATCCCGGCCAGGCCCGAAAACGTAGCGTCTTTCGCGCCCATCTTCCGCCCCAGGCGCATCATCTCGGCGATTCCCCGTGTCATGAGCGCACCCTTTGTGTTGTCGCCGAAACCCATGCCGTCTATTATGCCCGCCGCGACCGCGATAACATTCTTTACGCTTGCCGCCAGCTCTACGCCGCGCATATCGTCGTTGGTGTAGACGCGGAAGGTTGACGTTGAAAAATTCTCCTGTATCAACTTCGCCAGCTCCGGGTTTTCCGAGGCGGCGGCTACTGTGGTGGGGATGCCCCGCGACACCTCCTCGGCGTGCGACGGCCCGCTGAGCACGGCGCAGCGGTTTGCCTTGAGGTTCGGGATCTCGTCCATAAGCACGTCGGTCATCAGTTTGAGCGTGCCGGTCTCTATGCCCTTGGCCGCCATGATCCACCCCTTTATGCCGCCGAGGACCTCCGGCGGCGTTTTTTCGGCGGCTGTTTTCAGCGTTTGCCGCATGGTTTGTGACGGGACGACGCAGATTACCAGATCCGCAGGCGTAAGCAGCGCGCTTATGTCGTTTGTTATGACGATCTCCTGCGGGATGATGATGCCGGGGAGCTTCGAGGGGAGCTCGCGCTTCTCATCGAGAAAGCGGGCCGCCTCGGCGCTGTATTCCCACATCGTGAGCTTGTGCCCTTTACTGTGCAGCAGCACGGCGAGGGCTATGCCCCACGACCCTGCGCCCAAAATACCTATATTCATATTGCCTCCGTGTCAATTATAGATTGCAAGATTAGATGTTATGCCCGTGCCGTTCTGCGGCATCACGGCTGTCGTGCAGTCGCAGGGCGGCACGGGCATAACATCTAATCCTGTCTTCAATAATTACTGATTATCCGCCGCCGGTTGTTCGCCGGCGCCGGAATCCTGCTCTTCAACATTACCCCTGCCGCGCGACATCGGCCTAAACTCCAGTACCAGCGGGCAGCCCGCAAAATCGTACGTCTCGTATATCTTGTTCGCCAGAAAGCGCTCGTACCCC
This sequence comes from Chitinispirillia bacterium, assembly GCA_009786575.1. Lineage (GTDB taxonomy): Bacteria > Fibrobacterota > Chitinivibrionia > Chitinivibrionales > Chitinispirillaceae > GUT77. Next base: position 7,769 of record WQRV01000028.1, read on the forward strand.
GGCGTAACCGTGTCGTGGTTGGTCACGAAGAAGCGGAAGAGCGGGAACGCCGCCTTCACCTGCTTCGCCCCCATAAAGCGGACCTCCGCGCCGGGGGTTACAGGGTGCGGGTGCGCCCTCACCCAGCCGAATATCCGGTCCTCGAACTCCTTGCCGCCAACATTTGCGCCCATCCGCTCCTTAACGCCGAATACCACGTCCATGAGCGATGATACGCGCTGCCCGGTCAGCGCCGAGAGCGATATCATCGGCACGTTCTTCAGTTCCGGGAACTCGTAGCGGACCTCGGCGGCCATTTTGTCGAACGTCTTGTGGTCCTTCTCCATAATATCCCACTTGTTCCACACGAGGACCACGCCCTTGCGCGAATCGCAGATCTTGCGGAATATCCGCATGTCCTGCACGCCTATCCCCGCGCTCACGTCTACCACCAGAACGCAGATGTCGCACCGGTCGATGCTGTCTATCGCCCTCATGTTGGAGTAGTACTCCAAATCGTTCTTCTTGACCCGCGCCTTTTTTCGCAGTCCGGCCGTATCTACCAATATAACTTTTTTGTCCCCGAATTCCAACAGCGAGTCGATGGCGTCGCGGGTTGTGCCGGGTTTTGAGTCAACGATCATCCGGTTCTGTTTCAGTAACTTGTTGACTAAGGAGGACTTGCCCGCGTTTGGCCGCCCTACGACCGCCACCCGCAGCCCCTCCGTTTCGATGGTGACCCCCTGCCCCTGTGCGGCGTTCTCCCTGGCCAGTTCCAGTGCCTCGTCGAGCAGGTCGCCCACCCCCTTGCCGTGCAGGGCGGAGACGGGGAAGGGTTTGCCGAACCCGAGCTGCATGTAGGACGGCACCTCGCAGGCGGCCCTGGCCGACTCGGCCTTGTTGACGACGAGGATCGTCCGGGAGGCGAACGACCGGCGCAACTGCTTCGCTATGATCTGGTCGAGGTCGGTGACTCCCGTCCCCATCTCCACCACGAAGAGCACCACGGCGCTCTCCCGTATAGCGATATCGACCTGGTCGTGGATCGCGTCGGGGATGGCCTCGTGGAGGTTGGGGATGAGCCCGCCGGTATCGACTAAGGTGAATTCCGTGTCGTTCCAGGCCGCCTTCATGTAGTTGCGGTCGCGGGTGACCCCGGCCACATCGTCAACCACGGCTACCCGCCGGCCCAAAATGCGGTTAAACAGGCTGCTTTTGCCTACGTTGGGGCGTCCGACGATGGAGACCACCGGGAGCGGAGGCGGGGTCAAGGTATTATTATCCATAGTGATAAAATACTTTAGTTGAAGGAAAAATCCAAGAGTTTTGATAATGAGGCCGATTTTTAAAAATGGCCTTATCCGATTTTTTAAAATTTTTATTTGGATTTTGGGGTGGAATGTGGTATATTATATAGATTGTAGGTTCCGCGTTCCGTCATCCTTTCGGGTTTCGGGCTGCTTGGGGTATTTTGTGCCGTTGTGCCCTGTTGGGGGGGCTTGTGGTCACGTCAATAATATAATATGAATATACAGTCAAAATATTTGGGAGGAGCAGAATGAAGCTTAGTTTCACCAGGTTTTTTACAGTTTCACTCATAGTTGCCGGCCTCGCCGCCGGCGCCTTCGCAGACGAGACATTCTTCCGCATGATAAAGGCGGAGAACTGGGCCGAAGCCGTCAAATACGCCGACGAATCCGGCAAACTGCCGCCGCCCGAGAGGAACGGGCAGGTTTGGGCCGCCATAGGGCTGGCGCACGAGAACCTGAAAGCGCCGGAGAAGGCGCTGGCCTGCTACCGCGTGGGCATGGGCATGGACGACAAGAACCATGACATCTACTTAGGCGCGGCGCGCGTCTACAACCTGCTCAAGCAGCCCAACGACGCCATGGATATGGCCAAGAAGGCGATGGAGATACGGGCCAGCGGCGAGGCGAGCTGGGAGTTCGCGCGGGCCTGCATATCCCTCGGCAAGGCCAACGACGCCAAAAAGGCGCTCGAAAACGTGACCGCCGCCGACGCCAACAACGTGGTCGCCAACCGCGAACTGGGGCGCATATACTACGAAGAGAAAGACTTTGCCAAGGCCCTGCCGCTCATGAAGCGGTCGCTCTCCCGCCAGGCCGACAGCGACCTGGCGCTCCGCATAGCGCTGGCGCACAAGGAGCTCGGCCAGAACGACTCCGCCATCGCCTACTTCAACAGGGCGGCAAACGACAAAACCGCACCCAAGCCCGAGGTACTGGTTGAGCTCGGCCGGATGTACTACGCCGCAAACGACCACCGCAACGCCGCGGCCAGCTACGAGAAGGCCAACAAGTCGCTCCTGACCGGGGACGATTTTTTCAGGTGGGGCACATCGCTCGAAAATAACAAGGCCGACGCCAAGGCCATCTCCGACGCGTTCGCCGAGGCCGTGAAGAAGTTCGGCAACGCTACTACGCCGAGCGCGCTCGCCGCCCGCGAGAAGGTTGGCCGCGCCTGCATCGCCCGCAAGGCCTGGAAGGACGCCGAATCCGCCCTCGCCCCGCTCCACCGCGCCGACCCGGACGGGAAAACCGTGCCGGACATCCTGCTCCTCATGGCGCAGGTCAACGAGGGGCTCAACAACAACTCCGCCGCCATAACGCTGCTCGAAAGGGCCATCTCCCGCGACAACAAAAACGTAGAGGCGTACGCCAGGCTCTCCGAGCTCTACGTAAAATCGAACCAGGCCGACAAGGCCAAGGCCACGCAGGAAAAACTCGTCTCGCTCGACCCCAACAACCCTAAGATCCACCTGTCGCTCGGCGACTACCACCTCAAGGCCGGCAAGTTCAACGACGCGCTGCAGAGTTACCAGCGCAGCTTCACGCTCGACGGGTCGCCCGAAGCCGCCATCGGCATGATGAACGCCGCGTGGAACCTTAAAAGGCTTGATATGGCGCGTGACGCCGCCGAGTCTGCCCTGCACAAAGACCCCTCGCTCAAAGAGCCTCAGCTTATGCTGGTCAACATCTATATGGCCGAGAAGAACTACAGGGGCGCCCGCGGCATACTGCTGCCCCTGCTCAAAACCGAAGACAAAAACCTCGACCTGTGGAAGGCCCTGGCCGTCTGCAGCGAGGCAACGAATCAGGTGACCGAACTGGCCGATGCCGACAAGCGCATAATTGCGCTCGACCCCAAAGACGTGCCGTCACGCCAGCGCGTGGCGAAGTCCGCCGAGGCGGCCGGCGACCTCAAGACCGCGACAGCCGTACTGAAGGAGCTCGCGGCGCTGCGCCCCCAAGACAGCAATATCCAAAAGAGCCTGTACGAAATCGCCATGAAGCAGAAGGACAATGCGGCCGCGATGACGCACCTGCGGGCCTTCCTCGCCCTCAAGCCGGATGACGCCGTGGCCCACAGAGATCTGGGCAACATGCAGTTCGAGGCGAAGGACACGAAGAGCGCGCTCGTTTCATACCGCAACGCCGTCAAGGCCGATCCCAGGATTAGGGGTATGTACAAGAACTACGCGTCGATCCTCATGAGGGACAAGGCCCCCGCCGCCGAGCTCATGCCGGTGCTCGTGGCCGCAGTAGAGGCCAACGAGGCCGACGAGGCGATATTCACCGCCGCCGGGCAGGAGTACCAGAAGCAGAACAACCACCCCAAGGCCGCCGAGATGTTCCAGAAGGCGCTTACCGCCAACCCGAAGAACATGGCCAACCTGACCGCCCTCGCCGAGGCGCAGGAGAAGTCCGGCAAGGTCAGCGACGCGATCCTCACATACGAGCAGGCCACGGCGATGAACCCTGCCGCGTCACGGGAATTCAAGGCGCTGGGCGACCTGTACCTTCAACAGAAAAGAATGCCTCAGGCCGTAGCCGCCTACAAGAAATATCTGGAAAAAGTGCCTAACGACGTAGCGACTGCCCGCGTGGTTGGCGACCATGAGTTTACGCAAAAGAATTGGACCGAGGCCAATAAGTACTACGCGATGGTCACCGGCGATGAGGCGAAGAAGCCTGACTTCCTCAAGAACCACGCGGTCTCTCGCTTCGAGGCCAAGGATTTCGTGAGGGCGGGCTCGCTCTTCAAGCAGATTTCCGACGCGAACCCGAAAGACGCCGACGCGCTCAAGAAACTCTATGAAATCGAGATGCAGAACAGGAACACGACGGGCGCCATTCAGAACCTGAGGAAATATGTGGCGCTTGTGCCCAACGACGCGGAGATGCAGAAGCAGCTTGGCGACATGCTCTTCGACTCGAGGGACAGCACCGGTGCGCTCGCCGCCTACAAGGCCGCGCTTAGGCTTGATCCCGCTACCAAGGGCGTCCACAAGAGGCACGTAGACTTGCTGCGCCGCGCCCCCGCCGCCGAACAGATGGCCGCCCTGCGCGCCGCTATAGCGGCAAACGAGGCCGACGCGGCGATGTACGCGCAGCTCGGCGACCTCCACCGGGCCGCAAACAACTGCCGCGAAGCCATACCCATGCTCGAAAAAGCCTCGCAGATGGACAAGAACAACACGCGCGTATTGGCCGCGATCGCCGACTGCCAGGTCAAGAACGGCAACATCAACGCCGCCGTACTCGTCCTTGAGCAGGTTACGATGCTGAACCCCGGCGCAACCAGCGAATTCAAGACGCTGGGCGACCTCTACGTTCAGCAGAAGAAGGTCCCGCAGGCCGTGGCCGCGTACAAAAAGTTTCTTGAGAAGGGTTCCGACGATGCCGCCGCGAAACTGGTAGGCGAGGAGGCCTTCAGGGCGAAGCAGTGGGCCGACGCGGTCAGGTTCCTCGGCATGGTGAAGAGCGCCGAGGCGAATACCCCCGCGTTCCGGGAGATGCTGGGCAAGGCCGCGTTCGAGAACAAGGACAACGCCCGCGCCGTAGACATCTACAGGCAGCTCGCTGCCGCAAGCCCGCAGAATGCCGAATACGTTAAGATGCAGTACGAGCTCGCCGTAAGGATGGGCGCGCGCGAAGACGTAGTCACCCACCTGCGGCGCTACGTGCAGCTCCAGCCCCGCGACGCCGCGATGCAGAAACAGCTCGGCGACCTGCTCTACGACCGCAAGGACCGCCCGGGCGCGCTCGCCGCTTACCGCGCCGCCCTCGCCGCCGACCCCAGCACAAAGGGTTTCCACAAGCGCATAGTAGAACTCGTAGACGCCGGCGGGACCCCGGCCGAGAAGATCGCCGCCATGGAAGCCGCCAGCGCCGCAAACGAGTCGGACTCGCCGATGCTCATAAAACTCGCCAACATCTACCGCGACCAGAAGCAGCCGGCCAAGGCCGTGCCGCTCCTCGAAAAGGCCAGCAACGCCGAGAGGAGCAACATCCAGCTGCTGCTCGCGCTGGCCCAGTGCCAGGAAGCCGCCGGCATGACAGACCAGGCCATAGCCACATATCTGCGCTATCTGGTTATGGACCCCAAGGCGACCAAGGAGCAGAAAACGCTGGGCGACCTCTACATGAGGCAGAAGAAGACCGCCGAGGCGATGCGCGCCTACAAAACGTACCTCGAAACGTACCGCACCGACAACGCTACCGCGCTCCTCGTGGCGAGGGAAGCCTACAACGCGAAACAGTGGGCCGACGCGTCCCGGTACTTCGCCATGGTATCCGGCGACTCCGCAAAGGTTCCCGCCACCCTGAAGATGTACGGCACCGCCGCGTTCGAGGCGAAGGACAACGCGAGGGCGCTCACGGTGCTGCGCGAACTCGTAGGCCTTACGCCGAGAGACGCCGATGTCCTCAAGATGCTTGAGGAAGTGGCCCGCCGCACAGGTGCAAACGATATGGCCGTTCAGTACCTGCAGCAGTACGTAGCCCTGGCCCCCAACGACACCGCCGCGAGCCGCAGGTTGGGCGACTTGCTCTTCGACCGCAAGGACGAGGCCGGCGCGCTCGCCGCCTACCGCAATGTGCTGCGGGTCAACCCCAAGGCCACCGGCTTTCACAAAAAGCTTGTAGGTATAGTGATGAAGTCCGGCACCGACGCCGAGAAATTGACCGCTCTCACAACCGCTATTGAGGCCGGCGAGGGCGATGTCCCGATGTACGGCGCGCTCGGCGGGATCTACAAGTCGCGCAACGATTTCACACGGGCCGCCGCGATGTACCAGGAGGCCGTCAAACTCCAGCCCAACAACGGGGTGCTTCTGGGCCACCTCGCCGACTGCCAGCTCAAAAGCGGCAATCTGGCCGGCGCCGCGCAGAACCTGCAGCAGGCTATAGTCCTCAACCCCAAGGCGGTAGACGAGCACCGCACGCTCGGCGACCTCTACATGCAGCAGAAGAGAACCGATCAGGCCATCGCGTCGTACAAAACATTCCTTGACAAAACGCAGACCCCCGACCCGAAAATCGCGCAGCAGGTGGGCGACGAGGCGTTCAACAAGAGGCAGTGGGCCGACGCCTACAAGTACCTCTCAATGGTCAAAGACAACTCTGCCGCCGACTTCCTGTTCCGCCTCGGCAAGAGTGCGCAGGAGTCCGGCAACAGCAAGGCCGCCGTAGACGCGCTCGAAAGGTTTCGGGTCGCGTCGCGCCCCGCCAACGCCCGCGCACCGCAGCACCCCAACCGCGCCGAGGCGCTCAAAATGCTCATAGCCGCCTACGAAAAAGAGGGCGACGGCGCAAAGGCCTCCGCCATGATCGACGAATTCCTGAAAGGGCCGCCCCCCATCAAGGACCAGGAGCTCGCCTTCAAGCGCGGCATGCTGATGGAGGCCAAAGACACCGCCGGCGCGATGAGAATATACGAGGAGAACACATCCGTTTACCCGCGCGACCACCGCAACTTCCTCAAGGTGGGTATCTACCTTACCCGCAGGGGCGGCGGCAACGCGGCGAAGGCCATCCAGATGTTAGAGAAGAGCGTTGGCATCGTAGATTCTATCTCCCGCGCCTGGTACGAGCTTGGCATGCTCTACGGCGCTCAGAAACGCGACAAGGACATGATGCGCGCGTTCGAAAAATTCATCACCTACGAGTCCAAAAACGCAACGCCCATACTCAGGGTCGGCGAGTACCTCATGACCAACCGCAAAATGCCAAACGAGGCGATGATGTTCCTCGAAATGGCCAACGCGCTTAAACCGAACGACGGCAAGACCATGTCCCTGCTCGCTACCGGCTATATGCAGACCGGCCGGGTAGACGAGGGGATCAAACTGTTGGAGCGGATGGTGCGCAGCCAGAGGGGCACGCCGGTTGACATAGAAGTCCGCATAGCCTTAGCCGATGGATACCTCACCCTCAGCCGGTTTATGGAGGCGGCAGTCGAGTGGAAAGCGGTTACCGACCAGAAGCGCGAACCGCAGTACCTTATAAAGTACGCTACCGCGCTGGTAGGCACAAACAGAAACGCCGAGGCGAACACCATAGCAAACGAGATTCTGCGCTCACAGCCCGATAACATAGAGGCGCTCATGCTCTCCGGACGCGTGAAAGTGGCCATGCGCAACTACGAAGACGCCAATGAGTCTTTCAGAAAGGTGCTCTTCGCCAACCCCAACCACGCGCCGGCGCTCTATGAACGCGCCAACATCTTCCTTCTGCAGCAGAACTTCGACGGCGCCAAGGCGTTCTTCGACAGGGCGCTGAAGGTCGATCCCAAGTACGCGCTGGCTGAACTGGGCCTCGCGAGGGTGGCAAAGGCGCAGAAGAACGAGAACGAATACAAAAACAGGCTGCAGAGGGCGCAGAGGCTGGATCCCAATAACAGGGAGATTCAGGCGGAGATGAGGAAATAGGGTATAAATATTTGTAAATAAACCCTTGACACCTCTATGCCCAATACATATTTTATTTATAGGGTACTTAATCTTTACAGATTAGCGTCACAACAGGGGGGGTTATGAGACGGATCCTATTGGGGGGGCTGGGGATTGTTGCCGTTGCGGCAGCCGCATTTTTGGCGGCCGGCTGCGGAGGGAAGAGCGGCAAGCACCGGGAGGNTACGGNGGTTTCGCGGGAAGAGAGCTCCGGGACCCGCCGGGCGTTCGACGAGCTTATGAATATCTCCGACGGGCAGACCAATGCCCTGTACCGCGAGGCCGTCATAGTAAGCTCCACCGACGAGGCCGCCACCAAGGTCGAGGTCGACAGCTTCGCGATAAGCTACACCTCCCTCGGCTCGCTCACCCCCAAGGTCAAAGTCCTCGCGATTGACGGCGTCGCCGCCAGCGAGGCCAACATCAAAAACGGCAACTACAAAATCTCCCGCCCCTTCGTCCTCGCCGCAAGAACCGGCGCCGACCTGCCGATCGCCGCCGACTTCGTCAAATTTGCCGCCTCAAGCGGCGGGCAGGCCATCGTTTCGGGGCTTGGCTACATAACGGCCAACGGCGCCACGCCGCAATACGCGCCGTCCGGGCTCTCCGGCAAACTGACGCTCTCCGGCTCCACATCGGTCGAAAGAGTCATCGATAAATTTAAGGAAGAGTACGAAACGCTCAACCCGGGCGTCAAAGTCGAAATCAACTACAACGGCTCGGCCGCGGGGCTTAGGGACTGCATCAACAAAAGATGCGACCTCGCCATGAGCTCCCGCGAACTCAGAGGCGACGAACCGGATCAGCTAAGTGCCACAACTTTCGCCCTCGACGGCATCGTCGTAATCGTAAACCAAAACAACTCTTTAGGCGGCGTATCTGCCGAAACGGTTACAAAAATATTCAAGGGCGAGCTGCGGTACTGGGACGACATCTGACCGCATGGAATAAATACAGCAGAAGAGCGGAAAAACGCGTTTATTGAAGAAACGATTAAATATTATACCCGCACCACCCGACGGCTGCACGACAGCCGTGATGCCGGCGGAGCGGAAAATTTGGATTTCGCGGGCATCCTAAACAAACGGGCAGGCGGTGAAAGGTTTTTACGCTTTCACGTCTACATGGCCGCCGCGGAAATCCGCAGCCGGGATATTTGGCTTAATTCCGGCCTCTCCCGTACCGGCCGCCCGGCTGCCGGCGCCGCCTGCCCCAGAGCCGAAAAAATCCGCGAAGAAATCATCCAATTGCCTAGTGGGGTCATCTGCCCCGCCGCTCTCCGCGCCGGGCAGGCCAATATCGCCGCCAGCCTCGCCCGGCAGCTCTCCAAGGCCGCCGGATACCGTCATCTCCTCATCGTCCTCTTTGGGCATCTCCGGCTGTTTTTCGGCCTCATCCTTCTTGTCTTCGGCCCTTTCGGGGAGTTTCTTGAATTCGTCTGATTGCAGGAACGTGTTGTATTCGTTGAAGACGGCGTTCACGCGCATCATCAAAAACTCCATCTCGCCCGTCTTCTGCTCTTTCGGCAGGTTCGAGCCCTCTATTGCCTTGGCCTCGGCTATAAATTCCTGCGCTTTGCGCTCGTGTATCTTCCTGACCTCCTCCTTGCTGTTCGCCTTTTCTAATTCCTGCTTGTAGGCCTCCCGCTCGCGGGCAATTTTCTGGTATTTTTCGTATAACTCGGGGGAGTGCTCGCGTAAATAGTCAAGCTCATCGGATGTCAGCTTCTGGCCGCCTTTCATCTTGCCCTCAAGTGCTTTGATTGCCGCGCTCTTTTTCTGCGCCTCTAAGTTCTCCTTTACGTAGTCCAGTTCCGTTTTGGGCGCGTTGCCGGGCTTCTTTTCCGGCTTCAATGCGGGATTGCCCAAAAACGCCACGTTCAGCTTCGCCTGTCCGGGAGCCGCCGTGAATTTTTTGTTTTTTTCGACTTTAAAAGTCTGGTGTTCGCTGCCCCAACCCATTTCGAGCCGCATGGAACCCTCCCGGTTACCGTCAAAATGCCGATTATCGCCTACAATGATTCCTATTATCGTTATCGGCAAGATCCGGGCGGCCCTTTAGCGCTTTTTCGCGCACCGGTTTTTCGAGCGCAGAAAAGCCCAAAATGCCGGTTTAAGGCGCTAACGTTGGGGTTGGGCGGGTGATTTTACGCAGATTTTACACAAATTACACGCACATCACACATTGGGCGCTTATCTTCTTTATATTGGTGCGGTAAAAGGGGGGCGGCCAGATTTTACACAGATTTTACGCGGACTACACAATCCGCACATTTTGAGGAAGTATCTTTTAGGGTGTGGAGGGAGGAGTAGCCGCTTCACGGCCGGGTTGGTTTGAGTTGATTAATGTTCATACAAACATATTATTGAAAGGGAGTCATTATGAAGAAAGTGTTACTGGCGGTGCTGGGCGCGGGGCTTATTTTGGGGGCGTTTACCGGGTGCGGCAAGAAAGGCGATGATGTTAATGGCGAGGGCGGGAAGCAGCGCGAGATTACGGTGATCTCCCGCGAGGAGAGTTCTGGGACGCGCGGGGCGTTCGACGAGCTTATGAAGATTACGGACGGAAAGACCAATATGCTCTTCCGCGAGGCCGTGATCGTGAGCTCTACAGACGAGGCCGCCTCCAAGGTCGAGGTTGACAAGTTCGCTATCGGATATACTTCGCTCGGCTCTGTGACAAGCAAGGTTAAGGCGCTCACGATAGACGGCGTGGTCCCGAATGAGGAGAATGTCAAGAACGGCTCTTACAAGATCGCCCGCCCGTTTGTGCTGGCAGTCAAAATCGGTTCCGGCAATCAGCTGGCCAAAGACTTTCTGAAGTTCGTTTCGTCGCAGTCCGGGCAGGCCGTAGTTTCCAAGGCGGGCTACATCACCGTTGACGCCGCCGCCGACTACACGCCGGCGAAGCTCAGCGGCAAGCTCACGCTCTCCGGCTCCACCTCGGTCGAGAAAGTGATCCAGAAGCTGAAAGAGGAGTACGAGGGGCTCAACCCCGGCGCGAAGCTCGAGATCAACTATAACGGATCGTCGGCCGGTATCAAAGATTGCCTGGCCGACAAGAGCGACGTGGCCATGAGCTCCCGCGAGCTTAAGGCCGAGGAGAAGGATCAGATCACCGGCACGACATTCGCGCTCGACGGCATTGCGGTCATCGTCAATCAATCCAATGAAGTTTCTAATATGACGGAGGATTTGGTGACGAAGATATTTAAGGGCGAGGCCCGTTTTTGGAATGATGTGCAGTAATGTTTTTTGTTAATGTATGTCTTGTTGGGGCGTTGCGTGCAGCGCCCTGTAATGCCGGATGACGGGGGATAAAGGAACTGCATGGCCAAAGATATAAAAGAGATCAGGGAGAAGGGCGCGGAGTATTTTTTCCTGCTGTGTTCCCTCGTGTCAATCGGCGCGGTGCTTCTCATCTGCTACTTTATTTTTGCGGGGGCGTACCCCGCCCTGAGGGATATAGGCGCGTGGGCGTTTCTGACCGGCGACCTGTGGAAGCCCACCGACCATCCGCCGTCGTTTGGCATTTTCAACATGATTGCCGGCAGCATATACGTTACCGCCGGCGCGTGCATATTCGGCGTGCCGGTGGGTGTGTTCGCGGCGGTGTATATGGCGAAATACTGCCCGCGCAAAATTTATCCGGTCGCGTCGCAGCTGGTATCGCTTCTGGCGGGGATCCCTTCTATTATTTACGGATTTTTCGGGATGATGATGATCGTGCCGTTTATTCAGGAAAACTTTTCCGGCAACGGGAACAGCGTTCTGGCGGCGAGCATCGTTTTGGGGGTGATGATTCTGCCTACGGTGATAAAGGTTTCCGAAGTGTCAATCCGCGCTGTCCCCAAATCGTACTTTGAGGGTGCGCTGGCGCTTGGGGCTACCAAGGAGCAGAGCATATTTTTTGTGGGGATCCCCGCCGCCAAAAGCGGCATCCTCGCCGGCGTTATCCTTGGCATAGGCCGCGCGATAGGCGAGACGATGGCGGTGGTGATGGTCGCCGGCAACTCGAACATATTGCCCGAGAGCATCTTTAAGTCCGTAAGGACGCTAACGGCAAATATCGTTTTGGAAATGGGTTATGCCGCCGGCCCGCACTACGATGCCATCGTGGCGACGGGTGCGGTGCTGTTTGTCTTCATATTGATGCTGAATATCGTACTGAACATAATAAACAAGGGCGCCCAGACATCAGGCGGCCTGTCATAATCGTAAGTATAAAAATATAAGAGGATATGCATGATAGGCCAGATAAAAATGTTTTCGATGAAGAATGTCGCCTCCGTGACCTTGCGGTCGCTTGTTTATGTTGCTATGGGCCTCACCGCCATATCGCTCCTCGGTATCCTGAGTTATATCCTGTTCAACGGCGTCAAGGCGTTCAAGTGGTCGCTCATCTTCGGAAAATTCTCGTCCGCCAACCCGTCGATGTCGTTCTCTATCGTTACTACGTGCGTGATGATCCTCCTCACGCTTTTAATTGCCGTGCCGATATCCATCTTCTGCGCGGTGTATCTCACCGAATACGCCAAGCGCAAGAACATTTTTGTCAACTGGATACGCCTCGCCACGGAAACGCTCGCCGGCATTCCCTCCATCGTTTTCGGCCTCTTTGGCGCGATATTTTTCGGGACGGTGATGGGGTTCGGGTACTCGATACTTACCGGTTGTTTGACGGTCGCCATCATGCTTTTGCCGGTTATCATCCGTCAAACGGAGGAGGCGGTGAAGTCGGTGCCCGATATGTACCGTGAGGGGAGCTACGGGCTTGGCGCGTCAAAACTTCGTACTGTTTTCCGCATCGTACTCCCGTCGGCCATGCCCGGCATTTTGTCGGCGGTAATATTGAGCATGGGGAGGATAATCGGCGAGACGGCGGCGCTTATCTTTACGCTGGGCACGGTCGCGCAGCTTCCGGGCGGGCTATTGGACAGCAGCCGCACGCTGGCCGTGCACATGTACATATCCACGCGCGACGGCGGCGCGGCGGGGCGCGAGGTCGCGTTCCTTACCGGCGCGGTGCTGATCGTCGTTATACTCTGTATGAATATAGGTGCATCATATATTGGAGGTAAAGTTGGAAAAGACTTTGAAAACTGAGGCAAAGATGCTGAAGGCGCCAAAGCCGCTCAAGATCAGGGTGGAGGATATGAACCTCTACTACGATTCGTTTCAGGCGCTCATAAACGTCAACCTCGACGTTCTGACGAATGAGATCACGGCGTTCATCGGGCCGTCGGGGTGCGGCAAGTCTACGCTCTTAAAGTCGCTCAACCGCATGAACGACCTGATTGAGAGCTGCCGCATCACGGGCAAGATCACCTATGACGGCGAGGATATCTACGGCAAGATGAACGTGAGCGAGCTGCGCAAGCGCGTGGGGATGGTTTTCCAGAAGCCCAACCCGTTCCCGATGAGCGTGTACGACAACATCGCCTACGGCCCGCGGACGCACGGCATAAAGAAGAAGAAGGTGCTCGACCAGATAGTAGAGGAGAGCCTGCAAAACGCCGCGATTTGGGACGAGCTGAAGGACAGGCTGAAAAAATCTGCCCTCGCGATCTCCGGCGGCCAGCAGCAGCGCCTCTGCATCGCCCGTGCGCTCGCCATCAAGCCGGAGGTGATACTTTTGGACGAGCCGACCTCCGCCCTCGACCCGATATCGACGACGAAGATCGAGGACCTGCTTGCGGAGCTAAAGGACCGGTACACGATAGTCATAGTGACCCACAACATGGGCCAGGCGGCGCGTATTTCCGACAAAACCGCGTTCTTCCTCCACGGGGAGATCGTGGAGTTCGGCAGGACGATGGAGATATTCTCGAAGCCGAAAGACAAAAAAACAGAAGATTATATCACCGGGCGTTTCGGTTAATATTATATTTATAAACAATAATGGGAGGTTTTGGGTAAGATGCGCAATAAATTCGACCGTGAACTGCAAAAATTGCACGACGACGTTGTGCAGATGTCCACGTTCATCGAGACGACTATCGACAAGACCATGTCGGCATTCAAAACAAACGACTACGCGCTGGCCCGGGAGGTCTGCGAGAACGACGACATCGCCGACGAGCTCGAGCTCAAGGTCGAGCGCCGCTCGCTGCGCATCCTCCTCTCGCAGCAGCCGGTGGCAAGAGACCTGCGCACTATCTCGACCGCGCTAAAGATGATCTCCGACATGGAGCGCATCTGCGACCAGGCGAAAAACATAGCCGGGATAATACTGCGCTTCGAGGGGCACGAGCTTATAAAGAAGCCCGACAGCATCCTCTTGTTAAGCGAGAAGTGCGTGCACATGGTCAACAAGAGCGTGGAGGCGTTCCTCAATAACGACCTCGAACTGGCGCGGGCCGTAATGACCATGGACGACGAGGTAGACACCATCTACCACAACATCCACGACAACGTATCGGTACTTGTTACCCAGAACCCGAATAACGTCATGCAGGCGGTAGACTTTGTGATGATGGCCAAATTTCTGGAGCGCATAGCCGACCACGCCGTGAACATAGCGGAGTGGGTGGAGTTCAACATTACCGGCGAGCATAAAAATAAGGTGCTGTTGTGATACACATTGTAGAAGACGACGCGGCCATAAGGGAACTGATAGCGGCGACGCTTGAGGCGGCGGGGCACGAGGCGCGGGCGTTCGACAGCGGCGGCGCGCTCTTCGCCCACGCCGATTTCGCTAAGGCCGAGCTGTACCTCTTAGACATAATGCTCCCCGATATGGACGGCTACAAGATACTTGAGAAACTCAAAAAATCAACCGACGCGCCGGTGATCTTCCTCACCGCGAAAGGGGAGGAGATCGACAAGGCGAACGGCCTCTCGCTTGGCGCCGACGACTACATTACCAAACCCTTCGGCGTGCTCGAGCTGCTCGCGCGCGTCAAGGCCGTAACGAGGCGCTACCGCAAAACGCACCCGCAGACGGTCATGGAGTTCGAGAATATTAAGATCGACTCCGAAAGCAAGACCGCGTTAGTGGCCGGCAAGCCGGTCAAGCTGACATACAAGGAGTTTGAGCTGCTTATGTATCTGGCCCAAAACAGAAAAAAAGTGCTGTCGCGGGATCAGATACTTTCCTCGGTGTGGGGCTTCGATTTCGATGAGGTTACAACGAGGACGGTTGACATTCACATAAAAACGCTGCGCCAGAAATTGGGCGACAACGCCGACGAGCCGCTGTTTATAGAAACGGTGCGCGGGTACGGCTACAAGTTCGTCTGCGAGCTGGCGGATACGGAGGATTAAAAATGTCCAAAACGGATTTCGGGTTTCTGAAACAGTACGGCGTGATGATCGTAGCCGTCATCCTGCCGCTCATGACACTATCGTTTTTCTGGTTCTCGTACAACAAGCAGAAGCAGGTGCAGGAGTGGCTCTGGACCGCCGCCCGCATCGCGAGCCAGAGCGAGAACATACCGAGCTACGCCTTGTTCGCGCAGAGCTTCAGGGACGTGCGCGTTACCGTAATGGACAGCTGTGGCATGGTGCTCGCCGACAACCGGGCCGACATGACCGGCATGAGCAACCACGCCAGCCGCCCCGAGTTCAAAAAGGCGCTCGCGGCCGGTTTCGGCGACGACGTCCGCCGCTCCGAGACCACAGGCAAGAAGACCATCTACGTAATAGCGAAACTCAAAAACGGCCAGTACATCCGCCTGGCGCAGGCGACCGAGCTCACATACGAATTTTTAATCTGGCTCTTCGCCCCCATAGCTTTTTTGAGCTTCTGCCTCGCGGTGCTGATGTTCGTATTCGCCAAAAACAAACAGATGGAGCGGATGCGCCAGGAGTTTGTAGCCAACGTCTCGCACGAGCTCAAAACGCCGCTCACATCCATAAAAGGTTTCGCGGAGCTGACATCTACCGGGCTGATTGACGATGTGGAAAAGGTAAAGGAGTACCAGCAAAAAATAGTGGCGCAGAGCAACAGGCTCTTAGACACGATAAACGACATCCTCCACCTGTCGAAAATAGAGAGCACGAAGCCAAGCGAGCCGGCGCCAATAGACACCCACGCCGCGGCGGAACAGGTAAGGGAGTCGCTCAAGGCGATGGCCGACGAGAAGAACATCATAATACAGGTAGCCGGCGCGGGCAGCATAACCGCCGAGGCCGAGCCCATCTACCAGATGATACACAACCTCGCCGAGAACGGCATCAAGTACGGCAAAAAAGGCGGCTACGTCAAGATCATACTTGAGGGCAAAAAGATCACCGTCTCCGACGACGGCATAGGCATCCCCGAGGCCGACATCGAGCGCGTCTTCGAGCGCTTCTACCGCGTAGACAAATCAAGAAGCCCCGAACGCGGCGGCACCGGCCTCGGCCTGGCGATAGTCAAGCACACCGTACAAAAATACAACGGCACAGTATCCCTCAAAAGCGCTTACGGCGAGGGGACGCAGATACTCATCGAGTTCAAAAAGTAGGGCTATAGAGACCCCTGCCCGGCTTTTGTCCGGGCATTTTCAATCCAAAAACGCGATTTTTAGACGAAACTTGTAAAAAATGTGCATTTTCATCTAAAAATCTGTGTTTTTAGACAAAACTTGTAAAAAATATGTGTTTCAATACTAAAAACGCATTTTTTAGATAAAAATTATAAAAAAGTTGCTTTTTAGTCTAAAAAAACGTATATTTAGATTATGGAACCGCTAAAAAGAGAACATTACACCCGCCGACTCGAGGATTTTGCCGGCAAAGACTTAATCAAGGTCGTAACCGGCGTACGCCGCTCCGGGAAATCCACCCTTTTCAGGCTGTTCATAGACAGGCTGAAAGACAAGGGGGTTGGCGAAAGCCAAATTCTGTTTTATAACTTCGAAGACTTCGGCCTGAGAAAAGCCCTGGAAAATCCTATGGGCCTGCACGAAGAGATCGTCGCCAGAGCGGAAAACACGGAGACCCTTTACGTCTTCCTCGACGAAATCCAGAAAATGCCCGCTTTCGAGAATTTCGTCTCATCGCTCCACCTGAGGCCGAATATAGACGTCTACATAACCGGTTCCAACGCATACCTGCTCTCAGGCGAGCTCTCGACGCTCCTGACCGGCAGGTACGTGCAGATTCACGTGCTCCCCCTCTCGTTTAAGGAGTTCTTGGGGGCAAAGCAGGATAGACGCCCCGACGCCGCGTTCAACGAATACATGCGCTTCGGCGGCATGCCTGGGGTAGCGGGCCTGCCGGAAATGCTGCACACCCAGTATCTCCGGGATGTCTTTGAGAGCATCATCGAAAAAGATATTCTGTTCAGGCACAAGTGGCACAAGGACAACCACTTCGAGCGGATCTTAAACTTCCTGCTGGGTTCGACAGGCAGCCCGGTATCCGCGAATAACATAACCAACGCACTCAAAGCGAACAATATCGCAGTCTCCCGAAACACAGTGGAAGACTATATGGCCGCCCTTTCCGAATCGTACCTGTTCTACAAATGCAGCCGCTACGACATAAAGGGAAAAGGCGTTCTGGCGACAGGGGAAAAATATTATGTAGCCGACCTGGGCTTCAAAAGGGCCATACTGGGCAGCGAAAACACAGACTACGGGCATAATCTGGAAAACATAGTGTATCTGGAACTCCTGCGCCGCTCCGACCGGCTCTATACCGGCAAGTCCAACGGCAAAGAGGTAGACTTCGTCCAAATAGACAAAGACGGCTACAAAAACTACTATCAGGTCGCGTGGACCGCAATGAGCGGCGAAACCCTGGAACGGGAACTGGCCCCGCTAAACGCAATCAAGGACAGCAACGCCAAATACCTGCTGACAATGGACCCGCCCTCCGGCGACAGCTACAACGGCATACGCAAGTTGAATGCGGTAGACTGGCTGATGGGGCAGGACTTTTTTCGAACTCCTTGACATTCCGAGGGTGGTGATGTAGATTTATTGTATGTAGAGGTGGGCTACGGGGGACGCTTTTGGCGGGTATATCAACAATTTAAATAAAAGGATGGTACGGTATGAGGGTATCTGTTCGTAAGGCTGCGGGATTAGCTGCGGCGCTGGCGTTGTCGGCGGTGGTTTTGGTGGGGTGCGGGGATGATAATCCGGGCGGCAGCGGTCACACGCACAGTTGGGGCGATTGGAGCGTAACGACGCCGGCTACCTGCGATGCGCCCGGTTTGGAAATAAAATACTGCACACTTGATAACTCACATTTCGAAACCCAAACAATAGCGCAGTTGACCGGTTCGAGTTGTGCGGCAGTTAGTACATTTACCGATTCGAGGGATGGGCAAACTTATAGTGCTGTGACGATAGGTACGCAGACGTGGATGGCGGAGAATTTGAATTACGACGCAGGAGACGGTAGTGTTTGTTATGATAGTTTGGCGTCCAATTGTGATACCTACGGCCGTTTGTATGATTGGGCAACGGTAAT
>WQRV01000029.1 GCA_009786575.1 Chitinispirillia bacterium
TTGAATTCTTACAGAAGGAGGGGTATATGAAAGACTACGACGCAATAATTAAGCAGGCGGCCATTGACCTCAAGATTGCCGACCTCTTTAAGCAGGAAGGATGGCAGGTGGGACGTCAGGAGGGGTGGCAGGAGGGAAGCCGGAGTATCCTCGAATTCCTCCGAAACGGCCATACTCTCGAAGAAGCGGAAAAAAAGTTTGCCGTGTCGCACGCTGATAATGGCAGGAAAACCTTGAATTCCTATTAAAGGAGGGGTACGTGGACGATATGCAAACTATGGCCAGGCGTATAGCCATTGCAAGCGGGGTTTCCGATGCCTTTAAGCAGGAGGGACGTCAGGAAGGATGGCAGGTGGGACGCCAAGAGGGACGTCAAGAGGGACGCCGAGAAGGGTGGCGGGAGGGCGAGCGAAAGGGAACCCGCAATGTCATCGAATTCCTCCGAAACGGACATACCCTCGAAGAGGCGGAGAAAGAGTTCGCATTGCCGTAGGCGGCCGTGGGAACAACCACGCTCTGGGCGGAAAATTGGGGTTTATCGTTGCCCCCGGCTTACAACACGCCATCAAATTACGTGCACGCCAACGCACCCCTTTAGGGGTGCACAGTTCTGTAGCCCAGGGCTTTAGCCCTGGGTCAACATGCCAACGTATACGATTTTTTGTTTTGATTTTTGTTTTTTGCATCCCTACCGGGGATGCAAAGATATTTGCCCCCCGGTAGGGGCGCACAGATATTTTGAATGCGGCGTTATCCCGGCCAAAAACCTGCGCTCCCCTATGGGGGGCGGAAACATAAAAAACATCCGGGATGCACGTTAGCCCAGGGCTAAAGCCCTGGGCTACAGAGCTATGTACCCCTAACGGGGTACATCATTGTGCTGGTAATTTAGCGAAACGTTGCAACCCATAACACGCCACATCAAAACAAAAAGTCAAAAGCACGGCCATTGCTGCGCTGCGCTATGGCCGGCGTCATGCGATTTGCTCCGCTAATCGCACGACGCGCAGTCCCGAAGACAGCGCAGCGAAAACAGGTGGGTCTTGTAGTTGTAGCTCCTGTACACGTTGCCGAAGTCGTAGTACATGTACCAGCCCCAGGCGTCGCTCGCACCGAGCTCCGTGGCGCTCCACCAGTAGCCGATGCCGCCGGCAACGTCGAAACCGCCGCCGTAGTTGTAGCCGTAGCCGTAGCCGCCGGGCAGGGCCGAAAAGTCGTAATCATCTGTACCGTTACCATTATTATACCACCCACCCTTAGATTTCAACTTCGTTCCAGCCGTTGATGACCCGCCAACAAAAGTCTCCAACGTCGTCCACTCCGCATCACTCGGTATATGCCAACCATTAGGACAAATACCTTGATGCTTACTCTGTACCTGACTTGCGCACGTACTAGAATTACAACTTGACGGAAGACCCATCACCGTCGCCCAATCATAAAGACGACCGTATGTGGCGCAATTGTCAGGTGCGTTATTGTAACAAACGCTACCGCTCGTGTCGTAATTCAAATTCGCCGCCATCCACGTCTGTGTACCTATCGTTACCCATTTGTAAGACGTCTGATCCCGTTCATCAGCAAAAGTACCATATTCGTACCATATAGCATACATGGTGATATTGGCGGTTGGCGTGAATGATCCCCCTGCACTATTATGAGTACTTGAGTCGGTACTCCAACCTGCGAATGCATATCCGTTCTTCGTAAGTTCGCTACCACTCGCAAGCGTTACGCTGTTTTCATTGATAACAGTCTGCGACGCCGGCGTTGTACCACTTCCGCCGTTAGCGTCATAGGTTACCGTGTAAGTAACAGGAGTCCACACCGCATACAAGGTGATACTGCTTGACGGGCAGAAGGCAGAATCGGCGTTGTAATTACTTCCCGTACCGGACGAGTTTGTATTCCAGTCAACGAAATTATATCTGTTCCTCGTAAACCCGCTGTCGCTTGCAATCGTTACGCAACTCTCGGAACTGACCCTTTGCGACACCGGCCTTGTACCACTGCCACCGTTGAGGTTATAGCTTATGGTATAAGCAAGCGGTGGTGGTGGCGGGGCCGGCGGCTCGACTGGGCCAAAAGGCTCGTTACAGTTTGAGAGCAGCGCAAGCGATGATACTGCAATAACCGCCGCCCTTATTAACATTTTCGGCAAAAATTCCGGCATCATATTTTTATTCTCCATTTTCCAGTTAAATTCGGTTATCGGTTCAGAACGCAACCCCAAGGGTCATGCCGATAGGAATCGTTATCCCGCCATCGAAACCGTTATTCCAAAAACGCATATAGTACAACGCGCGGGCCTCAACGCCAATTACAAACGCGCCAAGCCGCAGCTGCGCACCGCCCTGACCGCCTATATCCAATCCAAAGCCGGATACGTCCATGCGACTATTATCATAATACCCATAGTCTGTAGAATAATAAAATTCATAAGAATAGTACCCCAATACGGCACCGGGGCCGCCGTAAACGTTCAAGGAGGCAAATCTCCCTTTGTCTTTAAGGTGCCACTCCATAAACCCCGCGGCTTGGTACTCATTATCTACGTGGTCGTTACGGTTATAGTTTTTATGATAAGTAAATCCGAGGCCCAAATACGTGTGCTTGTTTTCGCTCCGCTGCGTTCTCAGATACGGTTCGATACCGTAATAAAAGCTATCACCTTCATCCCAGTCGAGTCCAACAATTTGCCGTACCCCCGCCGTATACTTTCTGGCCAGCCTCTTCTCCGCCGCTTTCTCCCTCGCCTGCTCCCTCTCCCGCTTAGCCAGCTCCCGCTTCTCCCGTCTCATCTCATCCGCCGCCTCAAGCCTCGCCCGTTCCATCTCCAACTCCCGCTTAGCCTGCTCCTTGTAATCCGCCGCCTCCCCAACCGTCCCGGCTTGCTGCTGCTGTACTGCCGGCGCTGCCGTCTGCTGCGCGCCTGCCGGTGAGCTTGCCTCCAAGAACTTTTTATACATCGCTACGCAGGCAGGCCCGCTTTTCTCTAAAAGCTCATCGAGGTTCGCCGTGCGCAAGGGGGAGGCGGTGGCTACCAGCATTCCGTATTCGGTCTCGTACATTTCCACGGTGAGGGTGAAGTTGTCCCGGAACTTGCTTATTATGCCGCGCACTATGTAGTCGGCCCCTATTTTGCTGCCGAGGGCTATTACGCAGTTCTCTTCCGCGCACTCCGCCAGTACTGCCGATCCCATAGACTGGACGGTCTCGGATGTCATCACGCTGTATCTTGCCCGCGGCAGGTTGTTTACGGCTTCGCGGCGGATTTCGTCGGTTATTACCCTCACTTCGGCCTTGCTTATTTCGTTTGCGACGCCGGACTGTTCGTCTATCTGCGTCTCTACCACGGCTACGTTTCTTATTGGCACCTTTGGCTCATAGGCGAGGGCCGCGGAGGTGATTAGCGCAATAATCAATAGGGTCAGCCTGTTCATTTAATACGGGCTCCTGCCTTGGGGGATATGGCTGCAAAGGGCCCTTTGCGGGGGTTATTTGATATCATATACAATAATAAGTATAGATTATGGGCGCTCGCGAATGCAAGGGAAGCGTAAAAATAGTTCGTCCGCCCCCCCCCAACCTCACCCGGCCTTCCCGGGCAGAACCGCCCAAAAACGCCCCGCGGGATGGCGTTTTTATGAAAAATGGGGGGTAATTCCCAAATTTCAATTAAATTTTGGGAATTGATTCCCATTTTTTAGTCGAATTTTGGGAGTTTATTCCCATTTTTAAGCTAATTTTCGGGAATTAATTCCTATTTTTTATAATAAATTTGGTAATTGGTTCCCAAATTTATTATATTTATGGTATGAAAAAGATAAATCGCCTGCTGCAGGCAAAAATTGAGGCAAAGCTGAACAAGGGCAAAGTGCTCGTTCTCTATGGTCCGAGACAGGTCGGCAAGACGACTCTGGCGCGGGATATTCTGCTAAAGCTCGGGGCCGAGCCGGGCAAGGGGTATTTCAACTGCGAGGAGGTGGCCGTACGCGAGACCTTGCTTAGCATGGACTCGGGCCGGATGTCCAGCTACTTTTCCGGTACTTCGGTTATTGTTCTTGACGAGGCGCAGTCCGTACCGGACATAGGCAAATCCGTTAAGCTCCTTATAGACTCGTACCCCAAGCTCAATATCATCGCTACCGGGTCTTCGTCTTTTGAGCTTGCGAACCGGGTCAGCGAGTCTCTGGCGGGCAGAAAATACGAATTTTTGCTGCCGCCGCTCTCTTTTGAGGAGATACGGCAGGCATTCGGAAACGCCGCGGCCATAAGCGGCATCGCGGATACGCTCATTTACGGCTCTTACCCGGAGATAGCGACTTCCGCGACCAACAATGAGAAGATCGAGAACCTGCGCTCACTCGCCACGAGCTACCTGTACCGGGACGTGCTTAATTACAACAGGATAAAGAGCCCGGACCTGCTCATGAAAATCCTGAAGGCCCTCGCCCTGCAGATCGGCAGCGAGGTCTCGCCTAACGAGCTCGCGGGTACAATCCAGATAGACAGGAAAACCGTGCAGAGCTACCTTTCTCTGCTTGAACAGGCCTTTGTGGTTTTCCGGCTGCCGCCGTTTGTAAGAAAGCGCAGAGACGAGATAAAACTGATGAACAAATACTACTTCTTCGACAATGGGATATTAAACGCCCTCATCGGCAACTTCCAGCCGCCGGAGAACAGGAACGACACGGGCGCGCTTTGGGAGAATTACCTGATATCCGAGCGCCGGAAATTCAACGGGCTGCGCGGCCTCGCGCCGAACTCCTATTTCTGGCGAACGCACTCGGGGCAGGAAATCGATCTGATAGAGGAGGCCGACGGCGAGCTTACGCCATTTGAGTTCAAGTACAACTCAACAAAGATCGCGCGCGGGGCCTACTCGTTTGTTGAGACTTACGGGGCAAAGGATATCCGGGTCATCAACAAAAACAATGTGCTTGACTGGCTGAACATCGCCGAAAAATAGCGCGGTTAACGCCCCATAAGCCCCACGCACCCGTCAAGCACCTCGCGCAGGTCGTCGAACGGGAGGATTTCGCGGGTTTTGGGGATGCTTGTCCACTGCGGCTCGCGGTTGGGTTCGCCTGGGTTGTCTGTTGACAGATACCTCATCGCGTAGTATTTGACGCGGTACAGTTTTTCCTTGAAGACGAATTCGCGCACCCGCCCGCTGTACCCAACGATCTCCCCCACCATCCCGCCCTCCTCGCACAGCTCGCGCACGGCGGTCTGCTCCTCAGTTTCGCCCGGCTCTATGTGGCCCTTGGGGAAGATGCGCTGGTCGGGGAATTTTTTGGAGCGGACGGTAAGGACCTCAAGCTCTCCGTTGACCTCGCGGAACAGGACGCCGCCTGCCTGTTCCACTACACGCGAATATTTCAGTCCGTCCTTCTCACCGCTTCCGTCATTAAGGATCCTGTCCGCCTCGGCGATCTGCATCTTGACGCTTAACGGGCTCGTACCGCCGGCAACGGTGCGGGCGCTGACCGCCTGTTCCCATGAGTAAAGCTGCTTAACATCGTCCCCGAATATCTCCGAAAACTCTTTTAATTTACAAACGGGAACATCCGTCAGCGCGGCATCCGCCTCAACACAGTATCCTACAAGACGCCCGATGACCTTATGCGCCTGACGGAATGGCATTCCCTTTCTGACAAGGTAATCGGCCATATCCGTAGCTAACAGGAACGGGTCCAAATCCTGCCTGATCCTCTCCTCGCGTACCTTAACCGTCAGCAGCACTTGCGTAAATACTTTGACAACCATCCGAAGATTATGCTCACTGTCGAACAGCGGCTCCTTGTCCTCCTGCAAATCCTTAAAGTACGTAAGCCCAAGCCCCTTAACGGTCGTCGCCAATCTCATATAATTGCCGATGAGCCGCCCGCTCTTGCCGCGTATCAGCTCCAGCGAGTCCGGGTTCTTCTTCTGCGGCATCATGCTCGAGCCGGTCGACCAGGCGTCGTCTAACTCCACAAAGCCAAACTCTTTTGACGACCAGATAATCAAATCCTCGGCGTACCGGCTAAGATGGATACCTGTCGACGCGAACACCGACAGCGTCTCCAACAAAAAATCCCTCGAACTGACCATATCCATGCTGTTCGACGATACCGCCGAAAAACCGAGTTCCCTCGCAATTGCGTCCCGGTCCACATCAAACCCGCTCCCGGCCATCGCCCCGGAACCGAGCGGCAGGATGTCGGTCGACTTTATCGCGTGGCGGATGCGGCTCTTCTCACGTTCGAGGATGGAAAACATTGACATCCAGTAGTGGGACAGCAGCACCGGCTGGGCCTGCTGCAGGTGCGTGAACCCCGGTATTATAATTTTGATATCCGCCTTGGCCCGCTCGACCGCCGCGCCCTGCAGCTCGGTGAGCACCTCTATCATCCCGAAGAGCGCCTTTTTGGTGTACAGGCGGGTATCGGTGATTACCTGGTCGTTCCTCGACCGCCCTGTGTGCAGCCTCTCCCCCGCCGCGCCCACGCGCTCGACCAAGAGCCGCTCAACAGCCATGTGGATGTCTTCATCGGACTTTAGGAACTCGACGCGCCCCGCCCTGTAATCTTCCAGTATCCCCCTCAATCCGTCAGCCACCTTGCCGCGTTCGTCCGGCGAGAAGACGCCGATTTTCTCTAACGCGCCGGCCCAGGCTATGCTGCCGGCTATATCCTCCTCGATGAGCGCCTTATCGACTGGCAGCGAGTTGTTGAACGACTCCATCAGTTCGTCTGAGGGCTTGGAAAAGCGGCCGTCCCACATTTTCATAATTTTTCGGTCCCTGTTCGTGATTTTTGGCTGCCGGACAGACGCCGGCAGTCCATAAAATATAATAAAAAGCAAAAACTTTTGCCATTATTACCGCAAAATGTATTTTCGGTTAATGGATACACCGACACTTAAAGGATTAATAGCCAGGATCAGCCCGGAGGCAACCGAATTGCGGCGGGCCATACACCGGCGCCCGGAACTTTCCGGCCGCGAGCGGGAAACTGCGCGGCTTGTGCACGACACTCTGCACGGCTGGGGAATCGATGCCAGATACCACCTCGACAAGACCGCCGTCAGCGCGAAGATCGTGAGCGGCAGGGGGCCGACGGTCGTCCTGCGGGCCGACATGGACGCGCTGCCCATACAGGAGGAAAACGATGTCCCCTACGCGTCGGAAGTCCCGGGCGTAATGCACGCCTGCGGGCACGACATGCACACCGCGGCGCTCCTCGGCGCGGCAAAATTGCTGCATCAGATCAAGGATCAATGGCGCGGGACCGCAGTCTGCCTGTTCCAGCCGTCAGAGGAGAAGGAGCCGGGCGGCGCGCTTGGGCTTATCAAGGCCGGGGCCTTCCCGTCCAAGGCGGCCGCGGTGTTCGGCCTGCACGTCAGCCCCGACCACAAGTGCGGCGAGGTCGCGGTCAAGGAGGGGGACGACTACGCCGGGGTGATGGACTTCGAGGTAACGGTGCGGGGGCGCGGGGGCCACGGGGCCACGCCGGAGAAGACGGTCGACCCGATCGTCTGCGCGTCGTCCATAATCATGCAGATGCAGACGCTCATCAGCCGCGAAGTACCCTCGTCGAGCCCGGCGGTGCTCACCGTGGGGAGCTTCCACTCGGGGACGAAGAACAACATAATCCCAGACACAGCAGCCTTCGCCGGGACGGTGCGGACATACTCGGACGAAATTCAAAATATGCTGATGGCGCGGATAAAAGAGCTGACGGCATCCACTGCGGCGGCGTTCAGGGCAAAGGCAGACGCCACGTTCAAAAAATCGTACCCGCCCGGCTACAACGACCCCGGCCTCGCGCAAAAATTCCGCGGCACGATGAGATCGTTCCTCGGGGAAGCGTCCGTCATCGACCGCAAGCACCCAACCATGTACGCCGAAGACTTCGCGCGCTACCAGCAGCTCGTCCCCGGGCTATACGTCTATCTGGGCGTCGCCCCCGGCGGCAGAAAGAGTGTTGCGGGCCTGCACAGCTCAAAATTTTTGCCGGACGACAGGGCTATTGGCACAGGTATCGCGGCGCACGTACTGTTCGCGCTGGATGTGCTGTCTTCGCCCTGATAAAAAACCACAAAAGTATTGACATTGCACATGATAATGACGTATATTATTAGTACAAACCCCAAAAGGAGGGTATTTGCAATGACTAATATTACGGTCAGGATCGAAGACGACGTAAAGAGGGACGCCGAGACCCTGTTCAGCGAATTGGGACTCAGCATATCCGGCGCAATCAACGTCTTCTTCCGCCAGGCGATACGCGAGCAAGCCATACCGTTCCAGATTAGGGCGGCCGGCAAATACGATGAGTATTTCAACGAGCACAACATGAAGATCCTCGGGGAGTCCATTGCCCAGGCCAAGGCCGGAAATGTCGTTGTTAAGTCAATGGCGGAATTAGAGGCCATGGAAGATGGGTGAGAATATCTGTTTCTCCGCCCGCGGTTTTAGCGATTACACCTACTGGCAGACCGAGGACAAGCGGACGCTGAAGAAAATCAATAAACTTATAAAAGATATCCTCAGAAACGGCTATGAGGGTATTGGAAGCCCGGAACCGTTAAAAGGTAATCTCTCAGGCTACTGGAGCAGGGAGATTGATGACAAAAACAGGGTGGTTTACAGGATTAAGGACGGCGGCGACATAGAGATCATTCAGTGCATGGGGCATTACGACGATAAGTAAACATGAAATTCAGGGCTCAGACTTGAAAAAACGTATCGCCTTATCTCCAGCACCCGCTTCGGCAAGCCCGTATTCTCCCTCCCGTCAAACCACATCCGTTTTTTCAGAACTGATGTCAGAACATTGACCTGTTTTTGGCCGGTTCTTTTTTCTTTTGGTCTACCGCTGGGCCGGTTCCGCTACCGCCGCTGCTGCTTCCGCGCTCGCCGCCGCTGCGCCTTGACGGGCCGAAGATTTCCATGTCGCTGCTAAGGTTCTTTGCCGCTCCGTGGGTCATGCACACCCCGATCGAATCCGCCGCCTTGAAAAACTCCACTTTGGTCCTCGGGCAAGACTCTCCGGCGATAGCGCCCGTCTGTGTGCAGACCGCGACCCCCTTTATGCCCTCGGGCCGACGAAAATCCTGAATCGGCAGGTCTCTGTGGAGGGCTATCATAGCGCGGGTCCAGACCGGGATCGCCGCGACCGAGCCGGTTACGCCGTAGCCCATCGAGTGCCTTTCGTCTATGCCGGTCCACACGCCGCAGACGATTTGCGGGGTGTAGCCCACGAACCATGCGTCGGAATAGTCGTTCGTCGTACCCGTCTTGCCGCCGGCCGGGCGCGTGAAACCCAGGCCCTTGATAGACGCGGCGGTGCCGCAGCATACCACGCTGCTCATCATCGAGCTCATCAGGAACGCCGTTGACGGGGAGATCGCCACCCGCTCCTTGACCTTGGCCTCTTCCAATACGCGGCCGTTGCGGTCGGTTACCTTCTGGATGAAGTACGGTTCGGCCTGTATGCCCCGGTTAGCGTATATGCCGTAGGCCGAGGTGATCTCCATCGGCGTGACCTCGCACGCGCCAATCGCAAGCGACGGGCCGGTGTGGAGGGCCTGCTTTATGCCCATCTCCCTGGCGTGGTTGACGACGGTCTCCCCGCCCACCCTGTTGAAGACCTGTATGGCGACGAGGTTGTTCGACTTGGCGAGCGCGTCGCGGACGCTCATGGGGCCGGAGAAGGTGCGGTCGTAGTTCTCGGGCCGCCACTCGCCCTCGGAGGTAACGAGCGTGATAGGCTGATCAAGTATAATAGTTGCGGGGCTGAGGCCGTTATCCATCGCGGCGGAGTAGACAAACGGCTTGAACGACGACCCCGCCTGCCGCTTCGCCTGTGTCACGCGGTTGAACCTGCTTTCCTGAAAGTCGCGCCCGCCTATGAGCGTACGGATCGCGCCGGTCCGAACGTCGAGCGCCACCACTGCGATCTGCGCCTTGCGGTACTTGAGCGTGTCGTGCAACTTCGAGAACTCCGCGGCATTGGCGGCGTAGATCGAGTCGAAATTCGCGATAATTCTGTCGCGCGGCAACCCGAGCTGCCGCTCGAGCCTGTTGGCGTCTATGAACATCCGGTTGAGCCGCGCCTGCAGCGACTCGATCTGCCGCGCCGCGCTCGCCTCCGCGCTGTCCTGCCCTACCGGGTCGAGCGTGGTCTGGATCACGAGGCCGGCATTGTAGAGCTGCTCGTCGCCGTACTTGTCGGCCACGTAGCGCCGCACCATCTCTATAAAATAGGGCGCCTTGGGCGAGGCGTAGACCTTGGGATTCGCAACAACCGGCTCGGCCATGGTGGCCTTAGCCGTGGCCTTGGTGATCGCCTTCGTGGCAATCATGGAATTCAGCACAGCGGCGCGGCGCGCGGTGGAGCGCTCGATGTTGGCCGGCCGGTCGGGGCGGTGGTGCTCCGGCAGCTGGATGACCCCCGCGATAACCGCGCACTCGCTCAGGGTCAGGTCCTCAACATTCTTACTATAGTAATGCTCTGCGGCGGCCTGCACCCCGTAAACGCCCGCACCCAGATACGCCTGGTTGAGGTAGAGCTCGAGTATCTCGTCCTTGGTATAGGTGCGCTCCATCTGTATGGCGGTCAGAACCTCGCGTATCTTGCGGATGTAGGTCTTGTCGGCGGTAAGGTAGAGGTTGCGCGCCAGCTGCTGGGTGATAGTAGACGCCCCCTGCGCCTTCTTCCCGCGGACGGCGTTGGTGATCACCGCCCCTACGTTGCGCTGCACGTTGATCCCCCAGTGCGAGCGGAACCGGCGGTCCTCAATGGCGGTGACGGCGTTCTGCAGGTTCACGGGGATTTTATCGAGCGGCACCCATATCCGCCGCTCAACGCTGAACTCGTGTATCTGGTTGCCATCCTTGTCGAGCACCTTGGAGATCACCGACTGCTGGATGTTCTGCATCTGGCTGTGCGTGGGCAGGGACTCGTAAAGCCGCCACAAGAACACACCGCCGGCGGCAACGGAGAACGAGACCGCCGGGATGACGAGCAACACCAGCAGAAAGAGCCAGCGAGACCTCATCCCGCTCCAACCCCACCCCCTGCCGGCCCCGCCAGCCCCGGAATCGCCCTTTTCCGCCTTAGCCACGTTGTTTCTTTCGTTTTCCATAAGAATCAACAAACGCCCTTTCCAGCATCATTTTAGGCCGAAAAGGGCGTTTTTGTTATTTTATTATGGAGTTGAGGGGGATCGAACCCCTGGCCTCCGCATTGCGAACGCGGCGCTCTCCCAGCTGAGCTACAACCCCTTTTTATTCTGGATAATTAAAATAATATACGGGAACGCCGGAACGCAATATTTTTTGCAGAAAAATTATTGAAGGTACAATTAAACATTATACCCGCACCGCCAGCGCCGCCCAAAAAGATCAGAAGAAGTAGTACCCGAACGCCCGCACGTCTATGGACTCGTCGCCGTCTATGAAGTTCACCACAGGGACCCGGCTGCCGCCCGAGCCGCTGCCGGCGCGCAAATCGGCAAAGGCGCCGAGCACGTCGGAACTGTAGGTGACAGGCATACCGGCGCCGTGCACGCTCAAAAGGCCGCTGCCCATAGAGTAGACGGCCCCGGTTATGCTCGAACCGCTGCCGCCCTGAGCGAGGATCATGGGCGACGTGTTGCCCGCCTCGGCGTAAATGAGACCCCTGAAACGGCCGGGGTCGAAACCGGGCTGGAGGCTCGACTGCCCGCCCAGATATATCAGCACGCTTGCGCCCGGCCCGCAGTCGAAGAACCTCTGCCTCAGCTGCGCGTCGCCCTTCAGCACGAAAATGACCTTCTCGTTGAACGTCTCGCCGCTCCACTGCCAGTCCTGGCCCTGCAAATAGCCGCCGTCAAGCTCCACCACCACGTGGCCGTTGTACCTCTTAGACTGCGGCACCGACGCGATGGCGCTTTGGAACTTGCTGCGGCTCAGCCCGCCGCTGCCCGCGCCCCACGAATCGGCTATGTCGTTTATCCCAAGGCGCGTAACGGAAGACGGAATCTTGCTCAGATCCAGCCTGGGGTCCTCGGCCCGGCTAAGAGCGTCCGCCGCGTCACTGTTATTTGCCGGAACCTTGGTATTTTGATGATAGTTGGCAGTACCCTCAACACGAAGCGCCTGCGAGAATGTCGAACCGGCGGTATGGTCGGTAAAATTTTTGTCTACCCAGGTGTTGCCGTTGAACACGATCCCCGCGTCGCCATTGAGCGTCAGATTGCCCCCGATAGTAACATTCCCGTTGATTATAAGCCCGTTGGATGTCTCCATGTTACCGCCGGTGAAAAGGGCGTTCTCGCCCCACAACCCGTTTTTGTCCGACTCGTCTACCCACTCAACCTCCAAACCGCCCAACTCGCCAAATACCTCCGCCGTCCTTATATCCTTGCCACCCGTGCCGGTACCGCTCCTTATATTGAACTTGCCGAGAACCCTGCCGTAACCGTCCACCCCCACACTGTCCAACCTGCTGCAGAACGACTGGGGCACCCCGGCAGCGAGAGGCACCTTCTGCGCCGCGCTGCCGAACACAAACCTGCTGTTATCATTAATAGAGGGGGCATTATTATTAAGGATATTCTGTATGACATTTTTTATACGCACCGCCTTCGCCTGATCCATAAGCCCGGTCTCCGTTGCGATAACCCCGCTCTTGAGCGTGCTCTCCGCAATCTGCACCGTCCCGTAACTGCCGCTCGAACGGGACTGGCTGCCGGTGTGCTTCACCATAGACGCTGTCACTATCCCTATAAAGACCGTGGCCACCAGCACGCCTACTATAGCAGAACCAGACTGCCCGCCGGGATTAACTTTGCTACGCCCCATAATGATCCCCCCACTATTTTTATTTTTTTGTGCTCAGCGGACATTCTCATCACGCCCTTCATTTTTCAGTATAGAAACTTTCCGTGGCTAAATCAATAGGAAAATAAAAAATATTTTTTTGATAAAAAACCGCGTTTTTAGGCCCAAAAACGCGGTTTTTTAAGATTTTTTTTGGCGGTATTATAATGGCATGGCAAGAGAAAATCAAGAGAAAAATAAAATATTTTTCTATATATTTTTTCGCTGGCTTTTGCAAGAGCGGCGATATAAGTATAGGGAGGACGCGCGGAAAAATCAAGAGGAAAATAAATTTTTTGAGTAGCGCCGCCAAATCGGGGGAGGGCCACAACGCGCCTATCAAGTATAATCCCAAATAGCCATTAAAAAAACTTTTTGCACCCCTTCCCCGCCTCGCCGCAGCGCAATTAAATGTATAATTCCCAAAAATATACTTTGAATAGTGGTATGCGATGTATTATTTTTATATATGCGGCGGTGTCGCCATATATATAATTTTGATAAGGAAGATGGCAATGGCATATTTGGGCATAGGCTATTCCGGCAGCAAAAAGTCCTTTTTGACCGATTTGGTCAACGAAAATCAGGACTGGCTGAAGGGGGACCGGCTCCCGCGGTACTTTGGGGAGTCGTTTCTGGTGATGTACGACTCGAACACGGCGCGCGAGTTCGCCAAGAAGTGCTGGGACGCCGACACGGATAACGTGGTCGTCTTCCCCATGGACAGGCCGCTTAAGCGGTAGGGCTGGGGGCAGCCGGTTTTACACAAAAACAGGGGTAAATGAGGGAAAATGATACAATTTACGGATAAAATCGAGCCGGTCAAGATCATGGGGCTTCTGGCCAAGGGGCTGCCCTACTATCTTGAGTCGTGGCAGGATGTCGATGATGACCGCGGGCTTTTCGGCACCGTGGACCCCAAGACGTTCAATATGCGGACGGTTGGGTCGTCGTCGCCGGTGATAGAGTACGTGCTCCGGCCGCACCTCAACGTACTGTGCGTTTTGAGCGCCTACGTCTATCACGGCCAGCTGGGGCTTATTGAGCCCATTATAAGCAAGGCCGGCCTTGTGGACAAGCTGAAGCGGGGGCTGGCCTGGGCCTGCAGCACCCATGTCACGGGCAGCTTAGACGTAAAGGAGTTCTTAAAGCGCGAGCGGTGGGGGGAGAACTGGCGCAGCAGCCTTTGGGCTACGCTTTTGGGCGTGGTCTCGGTGCTGGCCGAATCGGTGCTGGGCGAGGAGGAGCAGATCCGCATACGGGAGATCATCGCGCACGAGGCCAACCGGTTCACGGGCGTAACGCCGCCGAGCGGCTGCCATGTGGATTCGAAGGCCGAGGAGAACGCGCAGGACGCGATGCTTCTGGCGTGGGCGATCAACCTGTGCCCGCACCACCCGAGCGCGGCGGCCTGGGAGGAGTCGCTTAAGGTTTGGGCGGTGAACATAGACTCCAACGTCCTCGACGGGGCGGACCACAGCCGGTATTTCGGCAGGTCGGTCGCCGATACGGTAACTACCTGCAACATTTACCCCGATTTCACGGCCGAGAACCACGGCTTTTTCACCCCGGACGCGCTGACCTACGGGATGTGGGTGGTGCTTGGGATGTCGGCCTACAAGCTGCAGCGGCGCGACCCGCCGGCGTACCTGTCGCGCAAAAACTGTGAGCGCACGTTCGACATTTTGATACGTTTCTGCCTGCCCAACGGCATGCTTTTCGCCCCGGGCGGCCACGATATGCCGCTCTTCACGCCGCACCCGCTGGCGCTGGCGTGGGGGTACTGGAACTGCGACCCGCGCGCCTCGCACATCATCGGCAAGCTGCTCTCGTGGATGGACGCCTCCCTTGAGTCGGGAAAGACGCCCTGGGTGATCGGTTTCGAGCCGTCGCACGACGGGTGGGAACTCTTCTTCCAGAGTCAGGTGGGGGCGGAGCTCGCGCTTCTCGCGTGCCTGCCGTTTACAAAGGAGTACCGCTCCTACACAGCGGGGCAGGTGGAGAACGCGATTGACACACGGCAAATCTACCCCTACGTGGAGATTTGTTACAGGCGGAACGTGCGTACTACCCGCAGCGTCGCGTGGAAGGCGATAGGTGGGCACCCCATGGCCGGGCTGAACCTGCATTCGTCGCCGGAGCTCATAGCCCCGTTCAAGGCCGCGCTGCTCGGCATGCCGTCGGTCAGCGACCCAGTAAAGTCGGCCGAGGTGCTCTTCCACAACGACGGCACCCACCGCGACGGGTTCGACACCTACGGCCGCATAGTCTATTTCGGCGCGAGCGGGCGGCGGGTGCTCACGCGCGATGTCCGCATTATCACGTGTACCGAGGAGGGGCTGATCGTATTCGACAAGATCACCGCCGACGTTGACCTGCAGGTAAACGAGCACTACCTTTCGCCGCTTTATATAGTTAATGACCACTGGACATCGGGAAATATTGATGTTGTCAGCGGCCCTCTTAAGGAGGCTGTGAGCTTCGAGCAGCGGCAGTTCAGGGAGATAACGTGCCCGCTGCCCTGGGCGAATGTCAACAACCAGCTGCTTTATCAATATATATGGGGGCGTACCAAGGGTCTTTGCTACCTGCCGGGCGGGGAGCGCAACGCGCCGCCGTACTGGAAGAACTGCCGGCTCGACATGCTCGCAACGCGGGTGGATCCGGCGGATGTAAAGGCCGGCGATACCGTATACAGCAACGGCTTCTACGTAGGGGGCGGCAAGGGCCCGCGCTTGCTGTTCAAAACCGTCGGGAACCCCGGCGAGTTCTTTAAAGGGGTGGTAGTCATGGACGGCAGAAACAATATCGAACTGGACTGATATCCGCGCATGGATAAAATACAAACGATTTTAGACAATTACCAAAAGCTGTGCGGCTACTGCGATGGCATTTGGGAGCGCGTGCGGCAGGCGTTTCCCGGCGAGATCGCCTGCCGCAAGGGGTGCGGCGTGTGCTGCGAGCTGCAGAGCGTCAACCAGCTTGAGGCGTACGCCATCCGCTCGCACATAGAGGGTATTGACGGCAGGGAACCGCTCGGCCGCAAGAGAAAATCGGCGTACGTATGCCCGTTCCTGCAAGACCGCGCCTGCGTGATCTATGGCGTGCGCCCCATAATCTGCCGCACGCACGGGCTGATCCTGCGCTCAACCGAATTCCCGCACGCGCATCAGGCCGCCAGCTGCCCGTACAACTTCCCGTCGCACCACCCGCGCGACGTCGCGCCGGAGCTGACGGCCGACATTGACCGCATCACCAAAAACCTCACCAACCTCAATCTTGCGTACTGTATGGTCAACAATATAGACGTCAGGGACGAACAGCTGATCAGGGTACCCCTGAAAAAGCTTGCGTCACTGTTCGGATAAGGCAGCTGTAAATGACTAACATAACGTGCGATTTTCTGGTAATCGGGAGCGGGATAGCGGGCGTGTCGTTCGCCATCAACGCGGCGCAGCACGGGTCTGTGGTAATGATCACTAAAAAGCAGGACAGCGACTCTAACACCAACTACGCACAAGGCGGGATCGCGTGCGTACTTGACAACAGCGACAGCTTTGAGAGCCATATCAACGATACCATCGCAGCAGGGGCTGGGCTTTGCGACACGCAAGCCGTAAAGATAATGGTAGAAGAGGGGCCGCCGAGGATACGCGAACTGCTCGACTACGGGGCGCAGTTTTCGGTTGACAGGCCGGGGAGCGCGAATCCGTACAACCTGCATCTGGGCAGGGAGGGCGGGCACTCCGTCAACCGGATCGTCCACGCGAGGGACTTGACAGGACGGGAACTTGAGATGACGCTCTTGCGCAGGCTGCGCGCGGACAAGAACATCACTATATTAGAAAACCACTGCGCGGTGGAGCTGATAACGGGCCACCACATAAAGAGCGTGCCGAATCAATACGAATGTTTCGGCGCGTACGTGCTTGATTCGGTCAACAGATCTATCTTCCCCGTCAGGACAAAAGTTACATGTCTGGCAAGCGGCGGGGCAGGGCGCGTCTACCGGCACTCCACCAACCCCGCGATAGCCACCGGCGACGGCGTGGCGATGGCGTACAGGGCCGGGGCGAAGATCGCGAACATGGAGTTCATACAGTTCCACCCGACAACGCTGTTCCTCGAAAAGGCAAACTCGTTTTTGATATCGGAAGCGTTAAGGGGGTACGGTGCGGTACTGCTCAACGCAAACGGGCAGGAATTCATGCAGAAATATCATGCTCTGGGATCGCTTGCGCCCAGAGACATTGTGGCCAGGGCTATAGACAACGAAATGAAAATTTCCGGATTACCGTGTGTCTATCTTGACGTACGGCACAAAGACGCGCTTGAGACGGCAGACCATTTCCCGAATATCTATAAGAGATGTTTGGATTTGGGCATTGATATCACGAAAGATCTGATCCCGGTGGTCCCCGCGGCCCATTATATGTGCGGCGGCGTGGCGGTTGACTATTACGGGAATACGGGGATAGAAAATTTATACGCCTGCGGAGAGACCGCCTGCACGGGGGTCCACGGCGCGAACAGGCTTGCGTCAAACTCGCTTTTGGAGGCGCTCGTATTCTCCCGCCGCGCTGTGGCCGGCGCATCGGCGCGTCTCAACAAATGCAGGAATATACCGCTGAGCAGCATCCCCGACTGGGACGACAGGGGGACAAGCGATATCGAGGAGTGGATTTTGCTATCGCACAACTTAAGCGAGATACAGAGCGTGATGTGGGACTACGTAGGCATCGTGCGCTCGGGGCTGCGGCTTAACAGGGCGCTTAGGAGGATCAATCTCCTGGAGAACGAGATTGAGGATTTCTATAAACGCGCAAGAATCACCCCGCAGCTGCTTGAGCTGCGAAATGTTGTAACTACCGCCAAATTGATCATCATGTCGGCCCTCAAGCGCAAGGAGAGCCGTGGGCTGCATTATACTACAGATTATCCCAAGTTGAATGATAAAAACTGGCGCAAAGACACCGTAATCTCCAACCGCCGCAAGGCGCCGGGCTCTACCGGGCTAATGGAATGCAGATGATCTACTGGCAGATACTGATAACGGCCTTGCTGACGCTGGGCGTTGTATTTTCCGCAATACGATATGGCCGCGGGCCGCTGCCGCAATCCAAAAAAGTTGTACTGATTACTTTGAGGGCGGTGTGGATCACGGGGCTTATACTCTCTTTCTTTGAGCCGGCGATACGGTTCGAGCGGTTTGAGCCGGGCAGGATGAGGATACCGGTGCTTCTCGACGTATCGGCCAGCATGCAAAATTTTTCTCCGGACGCCTGCGTGAAACCGTTTCTTGATACTTTATCATCCTTACAGTCGCGTACGGGCGGGCGCGTCAATTTTGAATATTTTTTATTCGGAGATTCAACCCGCGCGCGGCAATCGCCGTCAGTCCCTATATCTTTTAATGACCACAGAAGCTACTTCCCCGCCGCGCTTGACGCCGGCGGGCGGCTTTCCAATGATATGATAATCGTGAGCGACGGGCACTGGACGAGGCCGCGCAGGAGCAGCGAGGTGTTCCCGCGCAATACCATACACTATTTAGTGCTGCCGGACGCCGACCCCAACCCTTTTGTGACGGTATCCTACGACGCGCCCGAATCCGCGCCGAGCGACTCTTCCTTTACGGCCGGAATAACGGCGAGCGGGTATGTTAAGGATAAAAGCAGGCTGACGGTATCGCTGAAAGAGAAAGGGCGGGTTGTACGGACGGAATCATCGGAGACCGGCCAGGGGTATTTCACAAAAACGGTTCAGGTCAGGACGAGTAATTCACGTCCGGGCAGAAAACTTTATACTGTCGAGGCAGTCATCGATACCGCCGTCCCTCCGTCCGTAGCCAGTTTCGTACACCAGACGGTTCCGCACTTCCTGACGTACTCGATGTACTCGGCGAAACCTACGCTTGACAGACGGTATATATCTCAGGCGCTGATATCAAACAATTTTTTCAGGGAGAGGGCATCATCCCCAGACATTTTATTCCTGTTTGACTGGGACACAACGGCAGCGGGACTGATGCGGCAGCTTCCGCGCCACGCGGCCGTTGTGTTCATGGGGGCTATGCCGTGCAGTTCGAGCAGCATCATCGCGCCGTCACTGTCAATAAAATCAGCAGACGGCAATAATACCGCCATCAGCCCCAGCCTCGACCTCCGCTCCATGCCCCCGCCGCAGGCTGTCATCACGTGCAAACAGCCGCCTGTAAGGGGGATGAAGGGGATATTGCAGGCAACCGTCAACACATCCGCGGCGGGGAGGGGTATCGATGCTGCCAATCCCGGTACGCCAAACAACCTGACAATTCTCTCCTCCGGCAGGTTCAGAGGAACGCAAGCGCTGTTCTGTCCCGTAAAAGGCATTTGGAGGTGGGACTTCTGGCCGATGTCGTCGGACCGGGCCGAGAACGAGCTGTTCAGCTTCTCGAACACCATACTATCTGCGGTAAAAGAAATTCTGTTAGATAATATTTCCGATCAGCTGATACTGTATCCGGCGAACACGCTGACAGAAACTGATTCCGCAAGGTTTATGATGTCGCTCCCGGCGGCTGTGCCAATATTCGAGCCGGTCAAATTATCGGTAAAGATACGGAATGACGATATTGATATCGACACAACGATGAGCTACTCCCCCACCGGCCTGAACAAGCAGCCGTTATCTTTCCGCGGCCTGCCCCCCGGCAGGTACGGGATAGCGTCGTCATTGGACGCAAACGGCATCAAGGCGTCTTTTGCCGACAGTTTTACGGTCAACAAGGATATGAGCGAGCTTTCGGTCCTCGCCCAGAACACGCAGTATCTGCAAGAGTTCGCCCGGCCGCTTGACATGGGCGACACCGAAGCGGCGAACAGCGTTTTTGATGTTTGGGATCAGCGCAGCACGGAAAGAAATACCGTCACTTCTACGGTGCGGATCAACAGATCGTGGCTGCTGCTCTGGGCCGTGCTCGCGCTGCTGGCTGCGGAGCTGATTTTGCGGAGGCGGTGGGGGGTAGATTAGCGCGCCAGCTGTTCGTACAGATTCTTCAGCGCCCTGCCCCGGTGGCTGATGCTGTTCTTATCCGCCGAACCGAGCTGCGCGAATGTTTTGTCGAAGCCGTCGGGTATAAACAATGGATCGTAGCCAAAACCATTGTTACCGGCTGGCTTGTCGATAATACGTCCCTCGCAGACGCCCGCAGCCGTTATGTACGTGTCGATACCGGTCCTCAGCACCAATACGCACTTGAATCTGGCGGTGCGGTTTTCGCCGTGGACGTCCCTCAATTCATATAACAGTTTTTCGTTATTGCCGGCTGATGTCGCGCCCTCCCCGCTGTACCGTGCGCTGAAAACTCCGGGGGCGCCGCTCAGGGCATCTACCTCCAAGCCGGAATCATCGGCCAGCGCCCATACGCCGCTGGTATTCTCGTAGACCCAGTCGGCCTTGATTTTCGCGTTTTCGTAAAATGTCGATCCGGTCTCGGCAATGCCGGGAACCGGGTTCCAGTGGTCGGCAAGGCAGGTGACGATGATGCCGAGGTCATCGAACATCTTCCTGAACTCTTTTGCCTTGCCGGGGTTGCCGGTAGCGATTATTATTTCGGTCATTGCGCCAATCCCTCAGCAATCGAAAATTATACGACGATATTTACCAGCTTACCCCTTACGACGATCACCTTGCGGACCGTCTTTCCGTCTATAAACGGTTTCACTTTATCGTGAGCTAACGCGGATACCTTCAATTGCTCCTCTCCGGCATCGTGCGCCGCAATAAATTCGGCGCGGAGCTTGCCGTTTACCTGCACGACTACCGTGACCTCGCTGTCCCGCGTCATCGCCTCATCCCACTTTGGCCAGGATGCGTTGACGATAAACCCCTTCTCCCCGAGCATCTCCCACAATTCATCTCCAACATGGGGAGCGTAGGGGCTGACCAACTTGACGAACGCCAGCAAATCTTCCTT
Source organism: Chitinispirillia bacterium (assembly GCA_009786575.1). Taxonomy (GTDB): domain Bacteria; phylum Fibrobacterota; class Chitinivibrionia; order Chitinivibrionales; family Chitinispirillaceae; genus GUT77. The sequence goes on from WQRV01000029.1 coordinate 20,814, forward strand.
TGACGCGCCGTTAGTGCCGAGCTCGTTCACAAACTCCATCATAGCGGCGATTGCGGTGTTAAACTTCATCGCCTCAAGGTCGTTCGTCACCTTTTTGATAGTTTTGTGGCGGATGCGGATATTCTTGTCATCCCCTGCCCCGCCCTTCTCAACAAACTCATCCACCAACCGGTACAATCTCCGCAAAAACCTGCTGCACCCCTCAATAGCCCTCGGGTCCCACGGCTTCGGCAGCTCGAACTCGCCCATAAACATCTCGTAAAGGCGTAACACATCCGCGCCGTACTTAGCGACAACTTCGTCCGGATTGACGCCGTTGAGCTTTGACTTGGCCATCTTCTCGATTTCAACCTTCAGTTTCTCCCCGGTCAATTTCAAAAACGCCTCGCCGTCCTTGAAATCGACTTCCGAAAATTCGTGGTACTTGCCGGCCTGATCGGTATATGTTGAAGATAACACTATCCCCTGATGGCGCAGCTTCCTGAACGGCTCCTTTGTAGATACATATCCCAAATCGTAAAGCACCTTGTGCCAGAAACGGGCGTACAATAAGTGAAGGACGGCGTGTTCCGCGCCGCCAACGTAGAGATCGACGTTCATCCACTGTTTCTCAATCTCTTTGCTCCACGGCTCCGTTTTATTCTTAGGGTCGAGATAACGTAAATAGTACCAGCACGACCCCGCCCACTGCGGCATTGTGTTAGTCTCACGCTTTGCCTGTGCGCCGCACTGCGGGCAGGTTGTTTTGACCCACTCATCAATGTTGGCAAGCGGCGACTCGCCGGTGCCTGACGGCTCGTATTTGTCAACCTCCGGGAGGGTGACGGGAAGCTGATCTTCGGGGACGGGAACAGTGCCGCATACCGGGCAATGGACAATGGGGATAGGCTCTCCCCAATAACGCTGCCTCGAAAAAATCCAATCCCTCAACTTATAGCTGATAGCAGCTTTGCCGCAATTATTCTCTTCAAGCCACGCGTTCATTCTGCGCTTCGCGTCATCCGTCGGCAATCCGGTGATAAATCCCGAATTAACGCTTACGCCTTTAGACGTAAACGCGACGCCATCGGCAATATCCCCGCCATCAACCGGCCCTACGACCTGTTTGATTGGAAGACTGAACTTGACGGCGAACTCGTAGTCCCTGTCATCATGGGCCGGAACAGACATTATCGCTCCAGTACCATACCCCGCAAGGACATAATCGGCAATCCATACCGGTATCAGCTCGCCATTAACAGGATTCTTAGCCATCGCCCCGGTGAATACCCCGGTTTTATCTTTGGACAGCTCCGCGCGCTCGAGGTCGCTCTTCATCCGCGCGGCTTCCTGGTATTTTTTGACTAACGCGGCCTGATCTGCCGTAGTAATCTCCGCGACAAGCGGGTGCTCCGGCGCCAATACCATATACGTAGCGCCGAATAATGTATCCGGCCTCGTCGTAAAAACTTTTATCTCCTTACCGTCCGCGCTCCCACCCGATACCGTAAATATCACCTCCGCGCCCTCAGACCTGCCGATCCAGTTCCGCTGCATCATAAGCGTAGATTCCGGCCAGTCAACCTCAGCAAGATCCTCCAGCAATCTGTCCGCGTACGCCGTTATTTTGAGTATCCATTGACGAAGGTCCTTCCGCTCTACCGCCGTCCCGCACCGCTCGCACTTCCCCCCTATCACCTCCTCGTTCGCCAACCCGGTCTTGCAGGACGAGCACCAGTTAATCGGCATGACCCCCTCGTACGCGAGCCCTTTTTTGTAGAGCTGGACGAATATCCACTGCGTCCACTTGTAATAATTTGGGGCGGTAGTGTTGATCTCCCGGTCCCAGTCATAAGCGAAACCGATAGAGTTGATCTGGCGCGTAAAATTATCAACCGCTTTCTCCGTGGTAACGCGCGGGTGGATGCCGGTCTTGATGGCGTAATTCTCGGCAGGCAGGCCAAACGCGTCCCAGCCCATCGGGTGGAGGACGTTGTAGCCCTGCATGCGCTTGTGGCGGGTGATGATGTCGGTCGCGGTGTAGCCTTCACAATGACCTACGTGCAGGCCGGAGCCGGATGGGTACGGGAACATGTCGAGGGCGTAGAACTTTGGCTTGGACGAGTCGAACTCTGTTTTGTAGAGCTTCGCCTCGCGCCAGCGGTCTTGCCATTTTTTTTCTATTTCAGACGGTATGTAGTTGTTATTTGACATTATTGCTCCTTAAAAAGTCAAAATCTTTAAAATCAAAGTCAAAATCTTTTTACGGACGGGGGCTCCGCCCCCGTTTGACAGGGGGGCACAGCCCCCCGCAACGCCCCCCTCGCGCAAAATCAAAATCAATCTCCTATTCCATATTATCTTTAAAATAGCCGATTGTCTTAATCAATCCATCTTTCAATGGTACCTTCGGCTCCCATCCTAACTTTTCTTTTGCCAGCGTTATATCGGGCTGGCGCTGCTTTGGGTCGTCGGAGGGTAGCGGCTGATAGATTATTTTTGATTTGCTGCCTGTCAACTCAATTACGGCTTCGGCTAATTGTTTGATGGTAAATTCGCCCGGATTGCCTATGTTTACCGGGCCGGTTATGTTACCGGTGTTCATCAGGCGCATCATCCCGTCTATCAGATCATCCGCGTAACAGAATGAGCGGGTCTGGGACCCATCCCCATATATGGTAATATCCTCCCCTTTCAGGGCCTGTACTATGAAATTCGACACCACGCGGCCGTCGTTTGGGTGCATCCTCGGGCCGTAGGTGTTGAAGATCCGCATTACCCGTATGTCAACATTGTTCTGGCGGTGATAATCAAAAAATAAAGTCTCGGCAACCCTTTTGCCCTCATCGTAGCAGGAGCGGATGCCGATGGGATTGACGTTGCCCCAGTATGTTTCTTTTTGCGGGTGTTCGTGAGGGTCACCGTAGACTTCCGACGTTGACGCCTGCAGCACCCGCGCCTTTACGCGCTTTGCCAGCCCCAGCACGTTTATCGCCCCCATTACCGACGTTTTGATCGTCTTTACCGCGTTGTACTGGTAGTGCACGGGCGAGGCCGGGCAGGCGAGGTTGTAGATCTGGTCTACCTCCACGTACACCGGCATGGTTATGTCGTGCCGCAGCAGTTCGAAATTGTGGAGGTCTATGAGATGCTCCACGTTCTTCTTCCGGCCGGTGAAATAGTTGTCGAGGCAGACCACGTCGTGCCCCTGGCCCGCCAATTTTTCGCAGAGGTGCGAGCCCAAAAAGCCAGCACCGCCGGTTACTAAGATCCTTTTTGTATTCATTATATTATATCTCCTTGATTTCCACGTCTTCCATGAGCTGCCAGACCTCCTCCCGGGTAACGATCCCCGGGCCCTCGTGCATACTCTTCGACGACCCGCAGGCCACGGCCATCCGGCAGGTATCGGTAAACGAGAACCCCCGCTCCTGGGCCACCAATATCCCGGCCACCGTCGCGTCGCCGCAGCCCACCGTGTCGGCGACCTTCACGTCCGGCGGCGAACAGAGGAGGCAGTCGCTGCCGTGGACTGCTATCAGACCGTCGCTGCCCAAGGAAATAAAAACGTAGTCTATCCCCATGTCCTCGAAACGCTTGGCACAAAGGGCGATGTGGTGGACGCCCTTGATCTCCTGGTCAAAGAAGTCGCCGAGTTCCTCGAGGTTAGGCTTGATGACCTGCGGCGCTGCCCTTGCCCCCACCTTGAACCCCATCCCCCGTGAGTCAAGGATGCTTACGGCCCCCTTCTTCTTGCACTCGGCGATCACCCGCGAATAGGCGTCGCCGTCGAAGCCAGCCGGGAGGCTCCCGCTGAAGCACCAGCGGCCACCGTTCTCGATGCGCTGCGTTAACCACAGCAGAAACTCCTCCTGCAGCGTAACCGACAACCGCGCCGACATGCTGTTTACGTGCGTTACGCAGTGCGCCTGCGCGTCGGCCAGCGTGACATTCACCCGTGCGCTCCCCGGCATTTCATACAGGAGCGGTGTGATACCCTGGCCGCTTATAAAGGTCTCGAAGCGGCGCATGTCATTCTGGGGTATTAGGCCCGCCACCGCCACCTCCTCCCCCAGCGTCCGCACCACCCTGGCCACATTGAGCCCCTTCCCAGAGGGCACGGAGTGGGCCGGCACGTCTAACCTGGTCTCCCCCAGCCCAAACCCATCAAGGCGGTACACCACATCCACGGCGGGGTTGAAAACAGTACAAATAATCAAAACCGCACCTCTCTATGACAGTAGGTATATCCTGTGACCTATAAATATAATATATGTCTTGACCTTAATGTTGATTTTGATATTGACATTGAATTATATTAAAACAAATCAGTAAAAATCCGTTCACAATCAAAAGTGAGGCAATCGTGTCAATCGTAACTCCCGAAAAGTTTAAGGGCAAAGAGGCCTTCTACGAGAAGATGCTGCGGATGTTCGTTGCCAGCCTGCCGGAGAACTGGCCCAGCTTCGATGCCGCCGTTGAGGATATTGAAAATATAAAGGTCCAGGTCCACACAATCAAGGGCACCGCCGGCAACCTCGACGTGATGGAGGTGCACCAGTGCGCCCTCCAGTTCGAAACCTCGGTGCGCAACGGCCAGCCGGACAAGTTCCTGTACGCCATGTTCGTAGACGCCTGCGCCGACCTGAAAAAATCGCTGCCGCCGCCGGGATGACGAGGCGTATCAATACATATATATGTATATAGGCCGCAGGGGCGGGCATGCCGCCGCCGTACCTACGTACGCAACGCGCCCATAAACCGCCCCCAGTCGAAAAGCGGCCCCGGATCGGGCTTGGCGTCGGTGCGCAGCTTCATATCCACCGCCCGCTTCCCGGCTATCTGGTCGTGGCCGGCATAAGTCATCTTCTTGCACCGGCGCTTTTCGATATCTTGGCAAAGTTCGACAAGCGAATTATATTGCGCATCTGTGAACCCCGACTTAGCCGTCGCCATTAATTCAATGCCAATGGAGAATTCGTTGACCCCCTTGCGGTTGTCCGGCTCCGGCATGATGCTCGCGCCGGCGTGCCAGGCCCTCATCTCCTCGGGGACGAGGCGCCGGATATTGCCCTCGCGGTCTATC
>WQRV01000030.1 GCA_009786575.1 Chitinispirillia bacterium
CCCCCCCCCCCCCCTCATCTGATTGAAAAACAACAACTTACAACAAATACACTTATACACTACCTGAAGACGGCACTATCTCAGACAAAGAGATTCGCCGCCGCCCAAACACCGGAAAGCCGGCCTGTATCAATATATACAGCGCAGCCAACAGCGGCAGCAGCCGCAGCGGACAGCGCACCGCCCAACTTCATTATACATACACCGAAAACAAAACCGCCGAAGGGTCCCGCCGCCTATAAGCGGCAATATACCCGCACAGCCGCTCAGCCGAAAGCGAGCGCTGCCGCAGCATTCACTTTACAGCATTACAGCGTTAGAACAAACAGTGCCGCAGTACAGCGTTACAACAACAGTTCCGCATTACAGCATTGCAGATTCACCGCTTTGCAGCAGTACAGTTTTGCAGCTTTACGTTTTTACCTTTTAACCAATTCTAAACCTTTTATTAAAATCTTTAAGGAGGCAGTTGATGCAACAAGCTAAGTGCAAGAGCAGGAACCCGTTCAGCAAGGTGCTGGCCGGGACTCTATTGATGGTTGTCCTGGGGGGGATGGCTGCGGGGGCGTGGGCACAGCAAATTATAAATGTGGATATCAGTTTTGATACTCCGGCAAAAAATTTCTCGGTCACGCCGGGTACCGCAGAAGGTAGTATGGTTTGGGACGACAGAACAGTTGCGGTACATAACAAGAGGTTACTGCCGGATGGTAAGATGGAGTACCATGTGTACGTTCCCAGAGCAGAGGGCGAAGTTACGTTTACATTTAACGCGAACGTAGCAAGTTATCGCAGGGGGACCGCGGTTGCGAGCATTGATAACGGCAATCTTGTTGTCGTTGAGGGTGGCACCGCAAATGAAGTTACTGTAAATGTAATTGAGAATCAGAGGGTTCTCAGATTCTATAGTGATGCTACTGGCAATGAACCTGTTGCGACTGCCGCGATTTTTACGTACGCGAGATCGGTTACGCAGGTTGTCGGAGGTGATGACAATAACAATATTAGCATCAAATTTGGAACTGAATCTGAAATTGAGTGGAGTGATATAAAAAATAGACAGGACGTAACATACGTTGCGGTTTCTGAGTATGGTGACGGTAAAAATGCGGTTGTGAAAGTTACCGCGTTGGAGGCTAAAAAGATCGCAAAAGTAACGTATGGTGATGAAGTTACGTATTTGAAGAATAATGAGACTTATACGGTGAATTTCACTACGGCGAAGGATTATAATGTCAAGGTGGAGTTCATTGAGCCGCGTAACGCAGCGACATTTACAGGCATCGAGATTGGCGGTAAAGGCTTTGTTAACGGTGAGATTCCGACGGGCAATAATTCCTATGCCAGAGAGTCTGGTACAACGTTCGGTATGTATCACAATTCCAACAGTAACTTTGAGGTCTATGGACCTGCCGTAAAGGTGAATGAAACGGTTGAGTTCGCCTTCGAAGAGGCTGGTCCTTACTATTATCAAATTGGTACTGGTAGTGTGACAAAAGCCGAAGTGGAAGCCAACGTTCCTTTTAGTGTCGCACTCTCTGCCATAGGTTATGGAAATAGCGTAAAAATTTACGCTGACAATCCTGCAATTCCTGTGTACGGCGATATGGTGGAGCCGGTCGCCGACTTCACCTTCTATCAGACCGCGATGACGCAGGTATCGGTCAACGGGATTCTCGGTCAGAACAGTGTTACGGTTCAGTTCAGTGAGGCTTATACTCAGTCGAACAATAAGGGACCTGAGGCGGTGACTGCTGGAAACGCTCGCATCGAGTTTTTGGACAAGGCTGGTGTTAATGGTACTAACCATGCCGGCGACCTTATGACCGTCACGGTAACACGTGCCGTAGGCCAGGCATCGAATATTGATGTGGATGGTGCGGTCGAGAGCGTAGATCACAACGGCAATACTTCAACCTACAAAATTCGGACGACCGAGCCTAAACTGTACAGCGTAGCGGTGACGTTTGGCGCTTTGCCGACGTTTACGTCCGTGAAACATGGTGAAGAGCCGGCGATTGGCGAGAATCTTGCTGCCGGCGGCTTTGATAAGAGTGTGGATGCGTCCATTGGCATGTACAGGTGTAATCCTGCAACTGATGGTTGCGATGGTTACGAACTGTATATGACTGAAGGTCTTGAGACCTTTGAATTCGCTTTTGCCAATGCCGGATTTCTGAACTGTGCTGTGAATACGGCTGACGCCTTTGGTTCTTGCGGCGTTGAAGGCGGAGTTATTAGCGCTTCTGCCATTAACGGCGGCGATATTCTTACGTTCACTGCCGGTACGGAACGTACGCCGGTTGCGGAGTTTAAGGTGATTCTTGCTGTGAGGATGCAGGTGGAGGTTGAGGGCAATGTGAGCGGCGAGAATGTGGTTGTTGCGTTTGGCAGTACCGAGAATGAGCGCAACAACAATACGTTTGCTTTCCCCACACAGGATAATCAGGCGAATCCTGCCCAAAAGGCGTTTTCGAGTTCGAGCACCAAGCAGCACGTTGAGTACATGGATGTTGCTAAGAGCTCGATGAAAATCACCATCGAAGGGCTTGACGGCGGAAGGACTGTAGACGTATTGGGCGTGTCTGGCATTGGGAAAGAAAATAATGTCTACACCGTACCCCTTGGTACTACGGCGGGGACCCGTGATGTGAAGGTTACTTTCGGCAATACCACCATTGTTGCCGCGGGAATTACCGGCAAAACTGAAGATGTAAAGGTAGCGCCGGTTGCTGGTGCGACACCTGTTGTGGGTACCGATCTTGCCGAGTACGCACAATTTAATATTAGCAACTCAATCACTTGGGCTGGTACCTTGGCCGATAACAAATTCGACTACGAAACAGTCTATACTGCAACCGTGGTGCTGACTGCCAAGCATGGTTTCGTGTTTGGCAATGTTGACGGCTTCACGGTAAAAGGTGGAGAGACGATAACCGGTGAGTTGAGCCAGAATAACACGGTTCTTACGCTTACGGTTGAGTTCCCCATAACCGGCCTTCCTCCGCCCTCGTTTGTCAAAGTCGGTCAGGATGAAGGGTTTATATTTGCGGATGCGGCGAGTGCGGATGGTTTTGTTGGTATTAAGACCGCTAAGACCCCTAACGTTAATGTCGGCCTGTACAGGTGTGCTGCCGCCAACGAGATTACCGGTTGTGAATTTGGCGCTCAAGAGTACGGCTATCAGCTGATGGTTGGCGGTGCTGCCAATGATCTTAAGTTTAATTTTACCGGTGAAGTCGGTGCGTTGAAGTATGCTGTCGGCGATGGTCAGAAGACAACGTATAACGAAAATGCAGCTATTTCTGGCTTGAAGCACCACGATATCGTTAGCTTCTACAACGGTAATGATGCCAACCCGTTCGTGAGCTTCCTGATCATCGAGGCCGTGAGGACACAGGTTACGATTTCCGGCGTTAGCGGCAACGATGCGGTAACGCTTAATTTCGCAAGCTATGTGAATAATAATTATACTGGAGCGTTTACTTACGGTAGCACTTTCTCTCATGGGAACACGCATATCGAGTTCGTGGATTTAGCTGCCCGTTTCGACGACAGTGAAGATAACAGCAAGCTGACTATCACAGCCACCCCTGCGAATAACAGGATTGTGACGGTGACTCAGGGCGATGATCTTCTGCCTGTTGATGCAAATAACAAGAGCGAGATTCTTGTCTACGACCACAACGTTGCCGTTGACGTTGCGTTCAGCGCTGCTCCGGTGTTTGCCGGCGTGACCTATGCCGCTGAGGGCGAGGTGAAAATCACCTCTGTTAGCGGTGCTATGTCTAAGAACAAGGACGCGTCTGTCGGTTTGTGGACATGCGCTGTCGCCGGTGAGGCACCGTGCCTTACTGCTGATAATGTTCCTTACAAGTATCAGTTGATGGTTGCTGGCGACGGTAATGTCAAATTTGACTTCGGTTCTGCCGCACAAGTCAGGTACTTGGTTGATGACGTCGCGAAGGGCGTACTTCCTGAGGACGGCATTGCCGCTGGTAACGTTGCGCAGGTAATTCGCTTCGTTGCTGGTTCTAAGGATGTAGACCTCGGCAAATTCTATATGTTCAAGGCCGCGAAGTCTGTGGTCACGGTTGTGGGTGCTGAGGGTACTGAGAAAGCGACGCTTACGTATTTCAGCAACGTTGTTAGTGATGCTGGGAAGGAGACGACTTTTGAACAAGGTAATGGCGACCCGCTCGTTGTGTTTACGGACATCGCTAGTGGAAAGACCAGCAAGTTGACGATCGTGGCGACTCCGAACGCTGGCAGGTTCGTGTCGTTTGAGGGCTACGATAACCAGACCAACTTTGAGGATGCGATTACCTATAATGTAACCGTTAAGTTCCAGGCCGCTCCGACGTTCAAGAGCGTATCCTTTGGTACAGACACGCAGCCGATAACCGACTCAACGGCGAATGCTATTGCCGGCAATAAGACTGCCAAGAACCCAGACGCGACTGTCGCGCTGTACAAGTGCGCATCTGGCAACGCGTTGAGTGGTTGTGCTTTTGAGAATAATGAAGAGTACGGCTACCAGCTGATGGTTGGCGGCGCTGCCAATGCGCTTAAGTTCGCGTTCGACGGTTACACCGAAGAGCTGAGATACTCTGTTCTTAATAACGCCAATCGTCAAAATCAACCATATACCGCTGGTAGCGCGATTGGCTTTGCTCACCACGATATCGTCACCTTCGCTACCGGTTCGGACAATACCCCGATAGCGAGCTTCCTTATCATCGAGGCTGTGAAGGTTACGGTTACGGTTGATGGCGCAGTAGGCAATGAAGCTGCAACGCTTACATTCAACAGCAATGTTGTTAGTGAGTCAATCGGCGCCAGAGTAATTCCTGTAACTGGTAGCCACATTGAGTTCGTGGACGTTGCTCGCACCGAGTTCGACCTCAGCACGATGACTATCACGACCAATGTGAATCCGGACAACGGCAGGAAAGTTACGATTGCTCCTGAAGGGCCGTATGCGTTCACAGAGCGCGGTAAGCTTGATGTAACCGTTACGTTCGCTCCTGTACTCTACACTGTGGACGTTACTGTGGCAAATGATGTCGGTGGTACTCTTACCGCTACTGTGGATGGTGTGGAGGTTAATGGCCCTGTTGCACATGGCGCAGATGTATTGTTTACCGCTGCCCCTGAAAGTAACAGGTGGGTGGTTAAGGGGTGGAAGGTGAACGGTAATGCCGTAGATGAGACTGTCCTCACCCGTACCGTGTTGGCTCAAAATATCGGGTCAGGTGTGGAGGTAGAGTTTGAAGGTTTCGTACCTACCATCACAATCGGCACAGATTTGGCCCCGTCTCCGATAGCTCTTACCGTTGGCGAGATAACTGAGGCCAATAAGCTGACCATTGCTGCGTCTGTTGACGTGGATGATGAGACGCTGACATATCAGTGGTACAGCGCGGCGTCTGCGGATGCAGCTGGTACAGCGATTGCCGGTGCGACCACAGCGACTTTCCAGATCCCGGTTGCGTCGGTCAAAGGTGATTACTACTACTACTGCATAGTTAGCGGTGCGGCGGATATTGAATCTGTAAAGTCCAACGTTGCTACGGTGAATGTCATTCTGCCGGAACTCACCGGCTCTGTGGCTATCGGTACCGCGCTCGACTGGCAGGTTGAACAGACCGTTACGGCTGTGCTGACAGATGCGCCTGCCAATGCGTCTTACACGTATCTGTGGGAAACTTGTGATGCTGTCGATGCGGACGAATGCGATGAGGTTGGCGGTAACACGTCAACCTACACCATCGTCACCGCTGATGTGGGCAAGTATCTCCGCGTTACCGTAACGGCGCCTGCTACTCATAGCGGCGAGATAGTTGTCACTTCTTCGAGTGCGATTATTCCTGTCAGCGGGCCCATCACGTGGGACGATAATGGTGTTGATTTTACCGGCGCTGCGGGTAATGTTGTCGTGACTATCGTAGATGGCGCGACCGGTACGATGAATGTACCGTCCGATCTGAGAGTGACCATAAAGGGCGATGCGGTGTTGGATAATACCATTACGCTTGATATCCCTGCTAACGAGACTGTAGTCTGGGAAGCTAGCGTAACGGCAGACCTTGATGGCAATCATCCTCTTGTGAACCTCGCTGGCAGCGGAACACTGAGGGTAACGGGCGGTAAGATCGTGAATAGCGGTACTGCCCCGGCGATTAGCGAGTCTGGCGCAAATCAGTACCTTGTAATCGAGGGCGGCAAGATTGAAGCCAGCAATGCAACGTATGCGATTATGGGTATACATGTTACAATCAAAGGCGGTGAGATAAAAGGTAACCTCGGCGTGCCTAACAATCCGACCGCTAAGATTGTATTCGACATCGCCACCGGGACTTATGATGACTTTGATGGTACAATCACCGAAGGTACCCAGGGCACTATCGAGAAGAGCGGTGCCGGCAATCTGGTGCTTAAAGGTAACGGCACTGTCGGTGCAGTGACTGTGAGCGCCGGCACGCTGACCATCGGGACCGGTGTGCAGTTCACCAACAACGGTATGCTTACCAACAACGGTGAGATTGTTGTGAACGGTACTTTGGTGCAGAACGGTAATGTCGCAGGTGGTGACGCGGGCGACGTTTCCGGCAACTTCCCTGCTGGTGCCGCTTTCGCTGCCGAGGTTACCGACGTAACGGTTAATAACGCGACGCTCTCTTCCACCGGCGGCGAAGTTGTCGTCACGGTTACGGGTCTGCGTCTCAGGGATGATATACAGGTTGGTGCGTATATCGGTAACGCGGCGGCACCGGCGTTTAATGCGGTAGCTGCGGCGGGTACTGCCAAGTCCCAGACTGCGACGCTGACTTTCCCAAGTGCCACAGTTAATGATGTGGCGTACACGGTAAAGACTAATGTGGCCGGTGCTGCGGCTACGGCGGCTGTAACGGTATCCGCGAATCCGCTGGCAGCCTTTGTGCAGGCTAAGATGGCTAATGCGGATTCCATCTGGGTTATTATCGGTAACGGAAACAAGACTGCCGGTGATAATATCTGCGGTGTGGGTACGCCTTGCGGTCAGTCGAATGTCAAGCTGGGTCTTAACCTGCCCACAACGATGGACAATGTCGCTATTAGCTGGACTTCGTCTAATACTTCGGTTATTACCGTGGATGCTGATATCGAGCGCGGTATTGTTCATGTGCCGACTTCTGGTGGCGACGTTGAGGTAAAGCTGACCGCTACCCTGAGTATTGGTGCAACAACATATGCTGGTACTGCTCCGTCTATTGATCTGACGGTACCTATGGTGGCTGGGACCGTACTTCAGACGATTGTTGCAGCTGAGATCGATGAAGTTCTGGATGTTAGCGCACCGTCTGCTTCATCGGCGATCATTCAGGCATTGGGCCTCACCGCACCAATATCCAGTTCTGACGCAGATGCACAAGCCGCGACTGTTACGGCTGCGCTTACCGGGGTTTCACCTTCTGATGCCGGTACCCTTGTTCCTGCTGTCGGTGCCTTCAATGGCGATGCGGCTACCAGAATCAACGTAGTAAATGCGGTGGCAGACGTGTTGACAAATCCGTCGGCTTATCCGGTTGCCGGCGTTTTAACCGGTGCCCTTAGTTTGAAAACGAGCACAACCGCTGTCGCGGGTCTTCCTAACAATGCCGGTCTTGTGTGGAATGCCACGATGCTCAATCAGGGCGCCTCGGGTGGTTCTGTTACTGTCAACGCTGCCGGTAATGTCAGCGTAACCCGTCCGGCTGCCGGCAGCGATCCTCTGGTCGTGGTATTGACCATGAGCGTCAACCCCTCGTACCCGTTTGTGTACGTAGTGAGCCCGCTTGCTGCGCCTTCCGTTGTCACTCCCGGCACCGGCGGCAGCACCACCCCGATTACCGGTACCGTGAGCATCGAGGTTCACCACTTCAACTACGACCTGTCGTCTAAGTCTTACACGGGCGGTCCGTTGCCTGCTCCGGTTACGTCGATCTTCCATGATTTGATGGGTACGATTACCGTATTGTACAACGGCAGCCCGAACGCGCCTGTCAACGTGGGTACGTATGCGGTAGGCGTGTCTGTGAGCGGCGGTACGTTCTTCGCTCCCGGTACGATTACGCTCGGCAACTACAACATTACGCGTTCGGCGGTAGTGTCGGTGGCTGAGGGTGAGAAGGTTATTCCCGGCGGTGATGTGGGTGAGGGTGCGGTTGTGGTTCCTGTGAAGGGTTTGAGCGCGGTGTTTACCGCGGGGCCGAACCCTGTTCTGAGGGCGGCCGGTGCGGTGTCGTTCTTCTGGCAGGGTAAGGCTCTTGCGGGCGGTACGCTGTCTGTGTACGACGCGCAGGGTAATTTGGTTAAGAAGGTAAGTATTTCGGATGCCGGTGCCGGTACGGCGCGCCGTGCGGTTGGTGCTTGGGATTTGACTGATGCTAAGGGCCGGGCGGTGTCTGAGGGCACGTATCTGGTTCGCGGCGAGGTTAGGGCTCAGGACGGCGGCAAGGAGCGCGTCAGCTGCAAGCTGGGTGTTCGGTAAGATTGCTTAGGGGGGGATTGTGCGGGTGCGGTTCTCGCGCCCGTACATTATTTTAAGGTAGAAATGTCAGGGACGGCGCCCCCACGTTTGTCCTTGGCGGTTAAAGGGAAGGGGCGGGCCTGTGAGGGTCCGCCTTTTTTGCCTGAACCTTGATTTACCTGATTAAATGATTTCCTTGATTAAAAATCAACGTCAAAACCCGGATTATCGGTGATTTTGACGTTATTTTTTGACGTTTAACCCCGAAGGGCTCGCCGCAGGCAATCATGTTAATCCTTTAATCAGGCAAATCATGGTTCAGACAATCAACGGTAGCACACCGCTAAATCCCCATTTATCCGTCCAGCAGCACCCCGCCAACAAGGCAAACGCCCGTAGCATCTTTTAAATAAATTATTGTACTTCCCCCCGCCCATAATGTATATTAATAAACTTATATGCTATAAATCCCCCAAATATCCCGGGAGACAGGTAAATTATATGGAAAGTACGGAAAGCATGAAAAATGTTGAAATTTTCGAGAAAAAGTCCGATTCCGCGGCGCAGAGGCCGGAGGGCCGCTTCTTCACAGGCATTCCTATGGCGGGAATGGTTCTTCTGATAGTCGTTCTGGTGGGGCTGGCGGTTGACTCCATCGGCGCGGCCGGGGGGGGCGACAACTTCTTCGCCGATGTGGTGCGCATGGACAACGTGGCCAAGATGATCCACCAGAACTATGTCGAGGACGTGGCCTCCAAGGATCTGGTAGACAACGCCATCAAGGGGATGATGCAGGTGCTAGACCCCCACACGGCGTACTTTGAGGCCAAGGAGTACGAGGACCTGCGGATGCAGACCGAGGGCAAATTTGGGGGGCTGGGGATACAGATCTCCATACGCGACAAGGTGTTAACCGTTATGACGCCCATATCCGGCACGCCGGCGTTTCGGGCGGGGATCCAGTCCGGCGACCAAATTATAAGGATAGACGGGGTGCCTACCCGCGGGATCACGACCGACAAGGCGGTGACGAAACTGCGCGGCGACCCGGGGACGGAGGTAAAGCTGCTGATCCGGCGGCGGGGCGAGGCGCAGGATCTGGAGTACGTGATAAAGCGCGAGATCATCACCATCAAATCGGTGCCTTTTTCGGGGGTTTTGGATAACGGGATCGGCTACGTGGTGCTTTCTACGTTTTCGCAGGATGCCGGGGCCGAGGTGGAGCGGGCCATCCGCGAGCTGCTCAAGAAGAACATAAAAGGGCTGATTTTCGACCTGCGCTACAATCCGGGCGGGCTTTTGCCCCAGTCCATAGAGGTGTCCGGGAAGTTTCTGCCCAAGAAGACGCTCGTGGTTTCCACGCGGGGGCGGGTGCGCAACCAGAACAACGAGCATCATTCGAACACGGGCGCGGTGTTGCCTATGGATATGCCGTTAGTGGTGCTTGTAGACAAGGCGTCGGCCAGCGCGTCGGAGATCGTGGCGGGTGCGGTGCAGGACTGGGACCGCGGCGTCATTATGGGCGACACGACCTTTGGCAAGGGGTCTGTCCAGAGCATTTTGCAGCTCGACGCGGTTAACCATCTGAAACTGACCACGGCGTTCTACTATACTCCGGCCGGCCGTTGCATCAACAAGCCCGAGAACTTCTCGCGCAAGGCCGACGACGAGGGCGGGGACGAGGAGGAGGCTGACGAGGGCGAGGCTGAGGAGGTTAAGGTTGAGCTCAAGAAAGAGCCAGCTAAGGCTGACACCGCGACTTACCGTACTAAGATTCTCAACCGCCTTGTCTGCGGCGGCGGCGGCATCGTGCCCGACACGGTTGTGCAGCGCAAGCTCCCTGAGGCGGCGGTGCGCGCGCTCCTTGTGCGCGACATGTTCTTCCAGTTCGCCAACTTGGAGTACGTCAGGCTACAGAAGCGCGGCGTGAAGATTACGGCTAGCTACCAGCCTGACGAGGCCACGGTAAAGGCGTTCTATTCACACATAGACTCGGTGGAGTTCACCTTCCAGAGCATGGCGCAGGTGGAGTTCGAGGAGTTCAAGAAACGCAGCGGGATTGTGGAAGATACCACGCTGAAAGACAACAAGAACCCGTACCTCGAGCCGCCCAAGTTTTCCGAGGCCGATTTCAAGAGCCTGAAGTCCGCCACCGAGCGCGTAGACTCAATTTTGGCCGCCGACAGCAAAAAGGCAATCCGCCAGAACGAGGACGAGATCAAGAGGCTGATAAAGGACGCGCTGTTAATAAGGGAATTCGGCCAGGACCACGAGTCGGTCTTCCGCTCAAAGCTGGCCCATGACGAGCAGTTAAAAGCGGCGTTGGGCCTGATCGGCGACAAAAACGCGTACGCCAGGCTATTAAAGGCCCAGTCGGCCCCTAAGTCTCCAACGGCCGGTCAGCCGGCCAAGGGGAGTGATGACAAGAAAGGCCAGGATAAAAAGAAGAAGTGATATGTTGCCGTACCGGTTTTAATATGTGTTGGCTTTGATTTTAAAAGTGCGGGCGCGATAAATTGCGCCCCTGCAAAAATATTAATTAAATTTCGTATCAGGAGGCGGTTGGTATGATTCAGAAGTTGCGGGAGATGGCTCCCGGTTTGATGATTGTGATTATAGTAGCGTTCGTGGGCGGCACCATCTTCCTCGACTGGGGGATGAACGTCACGGGTATGAGCGGGTCGTCCGCGGTCGGCAAGATTAACGGCAAGGACATCTCGATAGAGTACTTTGACAGGCTCGTGAACATGGAGCGCATGCGGATGCAGGAGCAGGGCCGCGACATCCCGCCCCAGGAATACCGCATGATTCCTACCCGGGTGTGGAGCCAGGAGGTCAACAGGACGCTCATCGAGAAGGCGATAAAGGAGATGAGGCTGGAAACGTCGGACCGCGAGATTTTTGAGTACCTCAGGCGCAACCCGCTCCAGGGCCTCGACACGGCGTCGGCATTTTCTACGAACGGGAGTTTCGACACCACTAAGTGGGTCCAGTGGCTCAGTACGCCGCAGACGTACACGCAGTACCCGTTCATGCGCGATGTCGAGAGCCAGATCAGCGGCCAGGTTATGCCGGGCATGAAGCTTGATGTGCTCCTCAAGGCCGGCGTGTTTGTGACGCCCGTCGAGGCCGCCTACGAGATGAGCCAGCGCAACGACAAGGTTACCTTCGAGTACTTCAAGGTGTCGTCCCGCAGTTTCCGCGGCCCCGATACTACGGCCATTACCGACAGGATGGTCAGCGATTACTATGCGGCCAACCAGAAGCGCTTCCACCAGGATGAGCAGACCGACCTCTACTTTGTGAAGATCCCCAAACTCGCCACGCCGGACGACATTGCGCTCAACAGGAAGAGCTTAGAGGACACGAAGAAGCGGATAGAGTCGGGCGAGATGACCTTTGAGGAGGCGGCGTTTGAGTCTGACGATGAGGGCACTGCCCAGCGCGGCGGCGACCTCGGCTGGTTCGGCAGGGGCCAGATGGTCGCCGAGTTCGAGGCGGCCGCGTTTGCCGGCAGCACCGGTGCGATTACCGCCCCCGTCAAGAGCATGTTCGGCCACCACATCATAAGGGTTGACGAGAGGGAGCTCGACAGCGCGGGTGCGGTAACGCGCGTTAGGGCCCGCCACATACTGATCAAGGACCACCCGTCCAATGAGACGCTCGATATGCTCTCATCTATGGCCGACGACCTGCGGCGCGATATCGCGGCGAAAGGTTTCGCGGAAGCGGTGAAGGGCACCGCAGCGGCTGTCTTCGATTCCACCGGGCTCTTCAAGCGCGGCGACAATATTCCCAAGGCCGGCTACGTCTCCGGCGCCGGCGTGTTCGCGTTCGGCAACCGCAGCAAACAGGGCGACGTATCCGACGCGTTCGACAGCGACGATGGGTTCTACATTTTCGGCATTAAGCAGAAGACAAAGCGCGGCCTGCAGCCGCTCTCCGCCGTCCGCACGCAAATCATGGACGCGCTCAAGGACACTCTGGCGGTAAACGAGGCCAATGTGTTCGCGCAGCAGATCCTCGAAAAGGTCAAGAGCGGAACCCCGATGACCGAGATACAGGAGAGCAGCGGCGATAAGCTTGTCGCCGGCCTGGCCGAAGACGCCGCCGGCGGCGCGTTTCTGCCCAACCTCGGCCCCGCATCCAGAGCCGCCAACGTGGCTCTCCGCCTGAACGAAGGGCAAACGTCCGGCGTATTGCGGGAGCGCGACGGCTTCAGCATCGTGCGCGTAACCAAGAAGGGCGAGCCCGCCCGCTTCGACCCGCAAAACCCGCAGGCGAAACAGGCCGCTGAAATGGCGAAGATGCAGGGAGAGCAGATGGCGTACATGGACTGGTTCAGCAGCCTGAGGAACAATTCGAAGATCGTCAGCAATGTTGACCGGTTCTATTTGGATTGATTGGGGCAGGGCAGATTGAATGCGGGCGGCCCTGTGCGGCCGCCCTTTTTATTTTGGGATTACAGGTATTCCTTCAGGTATTTCCCGGTGACCGACGCGCGGTTTTTGACGATTTGTTCCGGGGTGCCGGCGGCGATGATTGTGCCGCCGCGGTCGCCGCCCTCAGGCCCTAAATCAATAATATAATCGGCGCATTTCATAACGTCGAGGTTGTGCTCGATGACGATTACGGAGTTGCCCTTGTCCACCAATTCCTGTATGACGGACATCAGCATCAGTATATCCTCAAAGTGTAATCCGGTAGTGGGTTCGTCGAGGATGTAGAGGGTTTTGCCGGTAGCTCTTTTGGCAAGTTCGGATGCTAATTTGATGCGCTGGGCTTCACCGCCGGAGAGTGTGTTGGCGGGTTGTCCCAAGCGGATGTACCCTAATCCTACCTGTGAGAGGACTTGCAGTTTTTGTCTTATGGCGGAGAGATTGTCGAAGAACAGTAATGCCTCGTCCACGGTCATTTCGAGGACGTCGGATATCGACCGCCCCTTGTACAATACTTCTAATGTCTCTCTGTTATAGCGTTTCCCGCCGCAGTTTTCGCATTTAACGTATACGTCCGGCAAAAAGTGCATTTCGATTCGCAGTTCCCCGTCGCCCTCGCACGTCTCGCACCTTCCGCCCTTTACGTTGAAGCTGAAGCGTCCGGGCTGGTATCCGCGTATTTTGCTTTCCGGCAGCATGGCGAAGAGGTTTCTGATGGCGTCGAACACTTTTGTGTATGTGGCCGGGTTTGAGCGCGGCGTGCGGCCGATGGGGGACTGGTCGATATCGATTACCTTGTCTAAGTTTGACAGGCCGGAGATGCTTTTGTACGGGAGCGGCGTTGTTTTTGATCCGTACAGTTTTTTCTGTAACGCCGGGTAGAGGGTCTGGTTGACAAGGGAGCTTTTTCCTGAGCCTGATACGCCTGTTACGCAGACCAGCATCCCAAGCGGGAACTCGGCATCGACGTTTTTCAGGTTGTGGCCGGTTGCGCCGTTGACTTTTATTGAGAGCCCGCTCCCGGCTCTCCGTTTTGCCGGCATGGGGATTGATTTTTTACCTGAAAGGTACTGCCCTGTCATCGATTTTTTATTTTTAGCGACCTGTTCCGGCGTTCCGCAGGCTACCAGTTCGCCGCCGTGCACTCCGGCGCCGGGGCCTATGTCTATTAAGTGGTCGGCGGCCATGATTGTTTCTTTGTCGTGTTCTATGACGACTACGGTGTTGTCGAGATCGCGTAATGCCGTCAGAGTTGCCAATAGGCGCGTGTTGTCGCGCGGGTGGAGGCCGATGCTGGGTTCGTCCAAAATATAGAGGACCCCTGTGAGCCTCGACCCGATTTGTGTCGCTAAGCGGATGCGCTGCGATTCTCCGCCGGACAGCGTTCCGGCCGTCCTGTCTAATGTCAGGTAGGACAGTCCTACATCGTTCAGAAATCCTAACCGCTGCAATATTTCGCGGATGACCGGTTTTGATATTTCTATGGCGTGGCCGGTTGGTTTATAGTTCATAAAAAACTTCAGTGTGGATTCTATTGACATGTGCGACAGTTCGGCGATGTTCTTTCCCTCTACTAATATTGCCAGAATTTGTTTTTTATAGCGCGTACCGTTGCACGCCGGGCAGTTCCTTTGCGCCATAAAGGTTTCTATCCACCTGCGGATATCTTCGGATGAGGTATCTTTGTGGCGGCGCAGCAGGTTTGGTATTACGCCTTCGAACGCGCGGTTGAAGCGTGCGTGGCTCTTGCCGTCTTTGCCGTGGAATTCCACCTCGAACTTCTCGCCGCCGCTGCCGTGCAGCAGGATATCTTTATGCTTCGCCGAAAGCGATTTGTACGGGATGTTCATGGGTATTTTGTATTTTTTGCACACCGCGTGCAGCATGTGGTTGTTCCACCCGCCGTCTATGTAGGCACCGTTCCACGGGATTATCGCGCCGTCGAGCAGAGTTTTTGTCTGGTCGGGCGCTACGAGGTCGGGGTCGATTTCTAAGAGAAAGCCTAAGCCGTGGCACTCTTCGCACGCGCCCTGCGGGCTGTTGAAAGAGAACATCGCCGGCGTGGGCTGATCGCAGCTTATTCCGCATACCGGGCAGGCGAGGCGCTGGGAGAAGAGCAGTTCTTCTTTTCCGATGATGTCGGCGATTACGGTCTCTTCCGCGCTTACTGAGAGCGCGGTTTCTAATGATTCGGCCAGACGAGACGCTATCGACGGGCCGCTTATAAGGCGGTCTATGACTACCTCTATATTGTGCTTTTTCTTCGCGTCAACCGGGATGTCGTCGTCTAGATTATAAATAACATTATCGACCCTCACGCGGACGTAGCCGTTTTTTTGCAGCTTTTCGAGCAGCTCTTTGTGCGAGCCCTTGCGGTTGTTTACTACCGGCGCGAGTATCTGGAATTTAGTTCCCTCTTTGAGGGCGATAATTCTGCCGGTGATTTCCTGTATTGATTGACGGGCGATAATTCTCCCGCACTTGTAGCATGTGGGTGTGCCAACGCGGGCATAGAGCAGACGCAGGTAATCGTGGATTTCCGTTATAGTCCCTACGGTTGACCTTGGGTTATGGCTCGTGGTTTTTTGTTCTATGGATATAGCCGGGGAGAGGCCGTCTATGCGGTCTACGTCCGGTTTTTCCATGAGGCCCAAAAATTGCCTTGCGTAGGCAGAGAGCGACTCTACGTACCTGCGCTGGCTTTCTGAGTAGAGCGTATCGAAGGCCAAAGACGATTTGCCCGATCCCGACAGGCCGGTAATTACCGTGAGGCTGTTTCGCGGTATGGTGACGTCTATGTTTTTCAGATTGTGGACGCGCGCGCCCCGAATCTCGATGTCACGCATCGTCAGAGCCGTTTCCGCCGTCGGTGTCCCATTCCACGTTGGCTTCGTAGGCGCTGTCATCGATGTCGCATCCGTCAATGTCCCGGTGGTACTTGCCGTAAGCCCAGTTTATGGCTTCCGTTACCTTTTCTCTGTTGAACGGCTTGAAGAGGAGCGGGTATTTTACGGTTTTGTAGATTTTGACGAGCGTGTGCTTGGGGTTGTAGCCGAACCCTGTCATGAGCGCGAACTGGCATTCGAACCCCTGCGACTTTATGGCGCTTATGAACTCGTAGCCGTCCATGTCGGGCATGGCGATGTCGGTGATGACGAGGAAGTACGGCTGCTTGCCCAGCTCTTCGAGCGCCTGTGTGACGGTCGGAGCGGTAGTTACTTCCCAGCCCATCGTCTCTATGTAGATTTTCAGAAACTCGAGCACGTCGATTTCGTCGTCTACCACGAGAATCTTTTTAGTTTTTTCTTTTGAATAGCTCATAAGTTTTATCTATCAATTCCTGTTTTCCGAATGGTTTCGCGATGTACGCGTCCGCATTCATAATGTGAAGTCCTACCATATGGTCGAATTCCCTGCTTTTTCCGGTCAGTATGGCGATCGGCATGCTCCTGAAGGAGTCGTCGCCGCGGATCTGCCTGAAGACCGCCCACCCGTCGAGTTTTGGCATGCTAAGGTCTAAGAGTATGGCGTCGGGCCGGTACTCCTGAACCTTTGCGTAGGCAACTTCCGAATCGAGGACATAATCGACCTCAAATCTGCCGTCGCTCTCCAGAACAAGCTTGACGAGGTCAGCTATGTCCAGGTCGTCTTCAATGACAAGAATTTTTTTCTTCATCCCAAGCAAGCCTCACTTTTTTGAGAACTCTGCAAAAAGCCAGCTCCAATATCTAAACGCCACCGCAAACGCTATGGCCGACGCCGCGAAGCGCAGCGACCCGGTTACGGTAGTGATAAATCCAAAACTCAGCGACCGGGGGATGGTCTCCAGCCCGGACGCCGCAACGATCGTGCCGGCGGTCAGGAAAAACAGCAGGTAGTACGGTTTGTCGCGCCCCGCGTACCTGGCCTCGCCCACGCGCTTGCTCAGGTACGCGAGCACGAACATCATAACTACCGCCATCACGTCAAAGAAAAAAAGCGGCTGGTCGTACATTGTTTATCCCGCCTTTCTTCTTCTTCTCATAGACATAAACAGCCCTATCATGCTGAGCGCCGAGCTCATGCTGCACCCCAGAAGCGACGTCGTCCTTACGATATCTACGTAGTCGCTGGCCTCGGTCAGGAAAAACGTCCCTATAAAGACCGTGCCGAGGAGCAGCGACAGCAGAAATCCCAAAAACGGGGCCCCGCCGTTAGTCTTCTTCCGGTAGAAAGCCGCTATCAGAAAGGATATGGCGATCATTCCCATACAGAAGAGGACATATCCGGCGATGAGCAGCTCCTCCGCGGTCGTCGGAAATACCATTACCATACGTACCCCTGCCTACTTCTTCCCGAACGCTTTCATGAACGCCTCCTGCGGCGACACCGCCGAGTGCGTGATCCCGCTCATGATGCCGTCCTTGCCGCTGAATTTCGAGGCGACCTCGATCCCCTTAGGCGTGATCTTGTAGCAGCGGATCTCCTTCTGGTGGTCGCTGCCGCGCATCTTGAGAAAGCAGAGCGCCTTGTCGATGGCGCTATCGACCTCCACGTATCTTAAAAGAGCATAAGTGTCTACTATAAAGGGTATCTTGCTTGTGATCTGCGAAAGATTGCCCAAAAGGCTGTCGTTTTCGCGCAGCAGGATGCTCGTTACCCCCTCGCGCTTGAGCGCGTTGATGAAGCGCCGCTCTATGTCTCGCCGCTCGTAGGGGTTCTGCGCCAGCGGTTCGAAGTGCGTCATGGAGTCTACGACCACCCGCCTGACCCTCATCTCCTCCACAATCTTCACGAACTCGCCGCCGGGCTTGTCGAACTCGGTGAGCGCGGTCTCCGGGTCGGAGAAGAGGACTTTCAGCTTCCCCTCGCCCTCAAGTTTCTTGAAATCCCAGCCGAACTGCAAGGCGTCGTGGTAGTATTGCTGCGGGAACTCCTCAAAAGTGATGATGAGCCCCGGCTCGTCGAACATCGTGATGCCGTTATATATGAACTGCATGCCCATAGTGGTCTTGCCGGTGCCCGGGGCGCCCTCGATCAGGTTGGCGGAGCCGGGCAGGAGCCCGCCGCAGATCATGGCGTCTAAGGACTTTATACCGAATGATACGCGTTTGTCTGGTGTCATATTGTGTGTATCCTAAGAAAACAGGTGTGTGATGACGGCTTTTTGCACGTGCAGGCGGTTTTCCGCCTCGTCGTATGCTACCGACGCGTCCGAATCCAGCACGTCGCTTGTTATCTCTTCCCCGCGGTGCGCCGGCAGGCAGTGCGACACCATGACGTCTTTTGGGGCCCTGGCGATCAGCGCCGCGTTTACCTGGTAACCGCCGAAGGCTTTTTCCCGCACCCCGGCTTCCGCCTCCTGGCCCATGCTCGTCCAGACGTCGGTGTATATGACGTCCGCGTCCCGCACCGCTGCGCCGGGGTCGCCGGTTACGAGCACCTCGCCGCCGGTTGAGGCGCAGATTTCCTTACATATATTAATAGTAGCCGCCGGCGGCTCGTACCCTTTCGGCCCGGTGATTGTGATTTTGTGGCCCAGTTTGGCGCAGAGGGCCATTATGGAGCAGCAGACATTGTTCCCGTCGCCAACGAAGGCCACGCTGAGCCGCTTGGCGCCGCGCTCCTCCTGCATGGTCAGCCCGAAGGCGAGGGCCTGGCAGGGGTGCGACGTGTCGGTAAGGGCGTTGATGACCGGGACCGAGCAGGCGGCGGCGAGCCGGGTGAGCGTCTCGTGGGCGAAGGTCCGCGCGACGATGAGGTGGACGACGCGCTCAAGGTTGCGCGCGACGTCCTCAATGCTCTCGCGTATGCCCATCCCCACCGATTCGGAGGCCAGGTTGATGGGGTGGCCGCCGAGCTCGACGATGGCGGTCTCGAACGATATGCGGGTGCGCAGCGACGGTTTCTCGAAGATCATGACGCCGGTTTTGCCGGAGAGCACTCTCTTTTCCGAGACGCCCCTGCCCTCCTTGAGTTTCGCCGCGAGCGCGAGTATGCCGCGGATATCCTCGGTGGAGTAATCGAACAGAGTCAACAGGTCTTTTTTTCTCATAATAGCACAATCATTTAAATATGGGGCCATACCGACCCGTATTATATATGAACACTCGGTTGACGCCGCCGCGCGTATACGCGCGGCACGAACGCCGGCGGTTAACCGGGTGTCTAACCCGCCCGCGCGCTGTGCGGGGGCATACCGTGGGCGGGGATTTTTTTGCCGGGGTGCGGCGGCATCCGCCCCAAACCGCCTCCCGGAAACCGCCGCCGCCCCGCTGTTGACGCGGGGCGGCAGGGCTGGTCCGGGCCACCTTTACCATAAAATAATAGAGGGGAGGGCGGAAGCGCAAAAAAAGGGCCGGAAAAAAATTATTCACTTTTTTAAAATTTTTTCTGCGCGGAGAGAAATTAGAATATATATTGTCAGTAACGATTAACAAAAAAACTTAAAACAACTTTACAAGCCCTTCGCGGGGGAGGTTTGTTATGGAGATCACAGAAGTCAGAATTTCGCTGCGCAACGAAGAGAAGCTAAAAGCGTTCGCCAGCATTACTCTCGACAGTTGTCTGGTTGTGCGGGGCCTGAGGGTTATCAACGGCTCCAACGGCTATTTCGTGTCGATGCCTAGCAAGCGCCGGCGCAACGGAATGTACCAGGATATCTTCCACCCGATCAACAACGAGACCAGGAAGCTGATCGAGGACAAGGTGCTGGACGCTTTTGAGGCCGAGCTTAGCCGGTCCGAAAATGCCGATTATTATGAGGCAGAAGGGCAGGAGGACACCTATTTAGACGAATAAGCATTTTTTTCTTGACATACGTCGTCCCCTGTAGTATTTTATACTACTGGACTGATTCCGGGCCCGTGTCCCTAACCGGGGGTGCGGGTTCATAAATATGAACGGGGACCCCAAAATGTCGAGAAAAAAGTTTATTGCCGGTAACTGGAAGATGAACACCACGGTTGACGAGGCTGTAGCCCTCGCCAAGGGCGTGGTGGAAGCCGTGGGCGGCGTCAGCGACGTAGACGTAGCCGTCTGCCCCCCCTATACCAACCTTTCGGCTGTTTCGCAGGCCATAAAGGGCTCAAACGTGAAGCTCGGCGCCCAAGACGTGCATTGGGAAGCCAAGGGCGCGTTCACCGGCAAGGTGAGCTGCGACATGCTCAGGGCCGTTGGCGTAACTTACGTAATTATAGGCCATTCCGAGCAGCGCCAGTACTTCGGCGAGACCAACGAAACCGTCAATAAGAAGACCAAAGCTGTTCTGGCGGCCGGCCTCCTGCCTATAGTATGCGTAGGCGAGACGCTCGACGAGCGCAACGGCGGCAAGATGGACGCGGTGATCGACGGCCAGACCCGAGGCGCTTTCGAGGGCATCGGCGCGGCCGACGCGGCCAAGTGCACTATCGCCTACGAGCCCGTCTGGGCCATAGGCACCGGCGTAACGGCTACCCCGGAGCAGGCGAACGAGGCGCATATATTTATAAGGAATATACTGGTGCAGCTGTTCGGCAAGGATACGGCGGATAAAATGCGCATCCAGTACGGCGGCAGCATGAAGCCCGACAACGCCAAGGGTCTTCTCGCACTTAGTGATATCGACGGCGGCCTGATAGGCGGCGCGGCTCTCAAGCCAGCCGACTTTGCCGGTATCGTTCAGCCTAAGTAATGTATTTACTTTGACTTACTAATTATTATTAATATTAACAAAAAAGTTGGTGGTATCATGATTTTTGGTATTTTGCTGGCACTGTTCATCCTTATCTGCCTCTTTCTATGCCTGCTGATCCTGGTTCAGTCGGACAAGGGGGGCGGCATCTCCGGCGCGATTGGCGGCCTCAGCGGCGCCAATAACTTTCTGGGCACCCAGGACACGGCCAACTACCTTACCAAGGGTACGTACATCTTCGGCTCTGCTTTCCTGGTACTCTGCATCCTGATGACTTTCACGGCTCCGGGCGGCGGGGGCGCTGCCAAGTCGGCGTTGCACAGGATGGCTGAGAGCGGTGCTTTGGGCGTCACCGCCATGCCGGCGTCGGGTATGGGCTTCGCCGATGCCGAAGAGGCGGTACCGGCGGCCGAGGCGGCAGACGGCGCGGGAGCCGGGCCGGTGATCGTCGGCGACATAATTGAGGGCGGGGTGACCAAGAGGGTCGGCCCTGACGGGAAACTCGTAGAGGTAGAACCGGCACCGCAGCCGTAAGCGGTTGTCCGGCAAAGAATAAACGCGGTCGTGGTGGAATTGGTAGACACGCTACTTTGAGGGGGTAGTGGGCGTACGCCTGTGTCGGTTCGAGTCCGACCGACCGCATAATCGTAAAAAGGGGCGCGTTAGGCCCCCTTTTTTTTAGGCAGCCTTTATGAATGATCTGTACGGATACGACGCCGCCATGGCCGGTAACGGCGCGGTGCGGATAGCCGGGGTCGATGAGGCGGGGAGGGGTCCGCTGGCCGGGCCGGTGGTCGCCGCGGCGGTGGTCCTGAATCCGGATGGCCCGATAGACGGCGTAAACGACTCTAAAAAATTGACCGCCGCCCGCCGGGACGCCCTGTACGGCAGGATCATCATAGGCGCAAAGGCCTACGGCGTGGGGATATCGCCGCCCGAAGAGATTGACGCCATCAACATCCTGCAGGCGACGTTTCTCGCGATGAAGCGGGCGCTCGCGGAGATGGAGGGCGGGGGGGGAGACGCTAAACCGTACGATTTGCTGCTGATTGACGGGAACCAGTACGTCCCCGGAATCCCGCGGGAGATCCAGCGCGTCGTAGTTGGCGGCGACGCTAAGAGCGCCTCCGTCGCCGCGGCATCGATACTGGCGAAGGTGACGAGGGACCGGATTATGGAGGAGTATCACGTGCAGTACCCGCAGTACGGGTTCGATAAGCACAAGGGGTACGGGACGAAATATCATCAGGAAATGATAATCAGGCACGGGTTATGCGCGATTCACCGCAGGACTTTTTGTGAAAATATCGTTATGAGGACGGATTTTTTGGGGGATCTGGGCTGATTTTTGATTGTGTAAGTCCTTGAATCCCATCAACATACAGGTTTTGATAATCTGAAAGGGCGGATGAATATGGCAGACGTAAAGGCATTTAAGGGGTACAGGTTTAAGTTAGGCATCCCCGACGACCTCGGCAGGCATTGCACCCCGCCGTACGACATGATCGACGACGCGATGGTGGACCGCTTCTACGACCTGCACGAGCACAACGTGGTGCGGATCATCCAGAACCGCCGCGAGGACGCCGACGCCGCCAACAAGGACCGCCACGTCCGTGCCGCAGCCTTCCTGAAGGAGTGGGTAGACAAGGGGGTCATCGTTCAGGACGCCGCCGACTCCGTATACATCTACCGCCAGCAGTTCACGGTCGAGCGCGGCGGCAAGCCGGTTACCTACGAGCGCACGGGCATCTGCGTGCTCTTAAAGCTGGTCGATTTTGAGGAGCAGATTGTCCTGCCGCACGAGTACACGCTGTCCGGCCCCAAGCAGGACCGCTACGAGCTTATGGAGACGACCAATGCCACTACCGAGCAAATTTTTGGCCTCGCCGCCGACGGCGACGGCGCGCTCTACTCCCTGATAAGCGAGGTCGCCGCCTCCTCGCTCCTTAAGGGGACGTTTACCGACGGCGACGGCACTGTCCACTCGCTGTATCAGTGCACGAACGCCGCGCAGATCGCCAAAACCGTCGAGCTTATGAAGACGCGCAGCATCCTGATTGCCGACGGGCACCACCGCTACGAAACCGCGCTGCGGTTCTGGCGGGAGCGGCAGCCCAAGTGGTTTAATCCCTTTACGTGGTTTAAAGATGCCGGCGCGTTCTCCCATGTAATGATGACGCTTGTCTCCATGGCCGACCCCGGCCTCGTCATCCGCCCGTTCCACCGCCTCGTCCGCAAGACCGGCGAGGGGCGGACTGCGGAGAGCATGATCAACGAACTGGCGAAATATTTTGACATGGAGGTTTTGGGCTCCGCGTCGGCGGCGGGGGTAGACAACGCGTTGTCGGCGGATGCGGGCAGCGGCGCGGCGGAGGTCGTCTACTGGGACCGCGCGTCAGGCGAACTGTTTGGGCTCCGCCTCAACGCCGGCGGCGAGGAGTTTCTGGCCGGCGCGATGCCGGAGCAGTCGGCTGCATGGAAGCGGCTCGACGTGTCGAAGATAAACTGCATCATCATCAACGGAATCTTGGACCTCCCGCTGAACGGGCACGTTTTGCACGACATCGTGCACTATGTGAACGATACGAGCGCCGGGGCGAAAAAATTATTGGAGGACGGTAACGATTACTACGGCGGCTTCTTCATCCGCCCGGTATCTATCAACGTTATAAACGATACGGTGAAGGGCGGGGAGCGTATGCCGCAGAAGTCTACGAACTTCTTTCCGAAACTGTATTCGGGGCTGGTGTTTAACAGGATGTAGCCGATATGCCGGAGGGATGATGTCTACAGGTATTGATTATACGGCGGATTTATCATCCGTACCCGGTAAACGGCGTGCGCCGGACGGGGCGTCCTGATGCGGTCGAAGCTGTTGCATATTCTCATCGGCCTGCTTCTTACGGGGCTTGGGCTTTATTTGTTTTTCCGCAAGGCCGGCGAGGGGGACGACGCGGTTCTCGGTACGCTGATGCGTGAGATCGGCAGTACGAATATCGCCGCCGTCATCGCCTGCGCGGTGCTTACGGTTATCCCCATGTGGCTGCGGGCGGTGCGGCTCGGGGTCATGCTGCCGGGCGATAAGCCGCTATCCGGCAATAACTTAGGTGATCTCTCGATAGACAAGGACGGCCTGCCGAACGCCGCCGCTAGGCCTAAGCGGCACAAGCGCGGGCTGTTTGCCGTTGTTACCGTATCCTACATGATCAACAACATCCTGCCCGCCCGCATCGGCGAGGCGGCGCGGGTCTTTTTGCTGTGGCGGCGCAACGGGTTCCCGATAACGGTGAGCATCGGCGCACTGCTGTTAGAGCGCGCGCTCGACATTGTTGCCTATCTATCTTTCCTCTTCCTGCCGGTACTGCTCTCCCCGTCCATAGCGGCGAGCCTGCGCGGCGTGACCCCCGCGGCGATGGCGGTAGCATGGCTTGCGGCGGCCGGGTTCGTCTTTCTCGCGGGCCTCTTCACGCTCTACGCGCTGCTGCCGAGGATTTTCAGGTCGGTATTCGGCCGTATGACGGTGTTCATGCCGGTGCGGGCAAGGGCGTGGGCGGGCAAGGTGGGCGCGGAGCTCGAATCGAGCTTGGACTGGGTCTTCTCGCCCCGCAAGGCCTCCGCCGTTGCCGCCCTCACGCTCGCCACGGGCCTTTGCTACGCGGCGATGCTCCCCATCCTCATAGGCGATTGGACGGCGTTCGGTTACATGGAGGCCGTTTTCTGCCAGTCTTTCGCGGCCTTCGGGGCCTCGATCCCCCTCGCCCCCGGAAGCGTGGGAACCCTCCACGCCGTCCTTCTGCAAGGGCTGACGGTAACGGGGATAGAGGCCGGAAAGGCGCGGGCGGTAGTGGTGCTGTACCATGGGATACAGTACGTTGTCGTTACCGGGCTGGGGCTTGTGCTGCTGTTTGGGCTTAATATACGAATCAGGGATTTTGTCAAAAAATCATAAGCTAAAGTCAACATCCACGGCAAAAAATGGTTCTGATGCGAATGTTTTGACGTTTAATCAAGAAAATCCTTTAATCGGGCAAATCAAGGTTCAGACAATAGGTGTTGCATTTTGGCCGGGCATTAACGTAATTTAATGTATTGACATATCATTACCTCTTACAGAAAATATCAATACCATGAGCGCAAACACCAGTAATGACGTACAGACCGCCCGCGAGCTGGGCACCGTAGTGGCGGATGTTAAGGCCGAGATCGGAAAGAGGGTCGTAGGGCAGATTGATGTTATCGACGACCTGCTCGCCTGCTTCCTCGCCGGCGGGCACTGCCTTCTCACCGGCGTCCCCGGCCTCGCCAAGACCATGCTCGTCCAAAGCCTCGCCCGCTGCCTCGACCTCGGCTTCAACCGCATCCAGTTCACGCCGGACCTCATGCCGTCGGACATCACCGGCTCGGAGATACTCATGGAGGAGCGGGGGAGCGGGAGGCGCGAGTTCAACTTCGTTAAGGGCCCGATATTCGCCAACATAGTGCTGGCCGACGAGATCAACCGCACGCCGCCGAAAACGCAGTCGGCGCTCCTGCAGGCGATGCAGGAGCAGGAGGTTACGTCGTCCGGCGTTACGCACAAACTGCCCGCCCCCTTCTGGGTGCTGGCGACGCAGAACCCCATCGAGCAGGAGGGCACGTATCCGTTGCCGGAGGCGCAGCAGGACCGGTTCATGTTTTCGATACAGGTGGGATATCCCGATGCCGAGTCGGAGATGCTGATCGCCCGGAATACGGCGGATTACCAGAATGTAGAATTGAAGCCTGTGGTGACGAAGGAACAGATATCAGCGTTCAGAGATTTAGTCAAGCGCGTCCCCGCCGCCGATTCGGTGGTTGCCGCCGCGGTGAAACTCGTCCGCGCCACGCGCCCTGCCGAGAAGGAGTGCCCGGAGGATGTCCGCAAATACCTGACGTGGGGCGCCGGCCCCAGAGCTTCGCAGTTCCTCGTCCTCGCCGCCAGAGCCTTCGCCTTGTTGGACGGCCGCCCCGCCCCGGACGTAAAAGACATCCACCGCGCCGCCTACCCCGTCCTGCGCCACCGGCTGGTGCTGTCGTTCCACGGTGACGTGGAGGGGGTCAGCGTTAACGACATTATATGGAAATTGATCAGGGCGGGTTGATGCGGCGGTGGGCGGCTTTGCCGTCCCGCGTTGCATCATTATAAAACCTGACTTTAGGATTTGTTGTTAAGGGGGATTTCCCCCCCCCCCCC
>WQRV01000031.1 GCA_009786575.1 Chitinispirillia bacterium
AAGCTGCCTCTTTTCCCCCATATACGGTATCACGCCGGCTCAATGAGGCGACAAAACATAATCCCATAGTCTTTGTACCTTGATTTTAGCTACGCTAAATTCCCATTTTTTTCTACTCCCCGTACCGGGTAGCGGGGTATAAAGGGGCCGGTTGGCAAGGATATTTAAGCCTGTTTCAATAAAGTTCTTGATTCCTGTAAAAACCGAATACTATGCTTATGGTAGTATAGCGTAAAAGCGAGCGTCCATTTTAACGGGAAAACCCCATTGCGATGCCGCGAAACATAAAAACAATCTAAGAGGAGGTTTTGTTATGAGTGGTTTTTCGAAAAAACGCATATCAGGCAATGCGAAAAGAGGCCTGAGATCCATTGTTACCGTTGTTGCGGCCTGCGCCCTTCTCCCGGCCGTCGTAGGCGCTTGCGCGGGCAGCAACAAAAACATCGAGACGGTAGATCTTACGCCGCCGCCGGCCGCAGAGCAGGCCGCGTCCATCGTTGTGCATAACCCAGGCGACGCGGTTAAAGACTGGAAAGACGCCCTGCAATATCTGAAAGACGGAAACAAAAGGTATACCGAAAACCAGGGTATGACGCGGAACACCAACGCTGCCGACAGGGACGTATTGAAAAGCGGGCAAAAACCCTTCGCCGTTGTCATTACCTGCGCCGACTCCCGCGTCCCTCCCGAAATTTATTTCGACCAGAAGCTCGGCGACATCTTCGTAATCCGCAACGCCGGGAATATCGCCTCCACGACCGCGTTGGGCTCTATCGAGTATGCGGTTGAACACCTGCATTCGCCGCTTGTCGTGGTCGTAGGCCACAGCAGCTGCGGCGCGGTAGGCGGCGCTTTCGCCGCGAAAGGTGAACACAAAGGCGAACACAAAGAAGAGCACGAAGGCGAGCACGCCGCACCGCCCGCTGAAAACCTGCAGATTATTTTGAACACGATCAGCCCCGTCATAGCAAACAGCGGGACCCCCGACGAGGGGATCCACGCCAACATAGCCCACGTCGTGGAAAGCATCAAGAGCAATAAAATAGTCGAACACGTGAAAGCGACTGTAATCGGCGCCTATTACAATATAGAATCCGGCGAGGTCTCATTCAAAGAGTAATCTGCGCCGTTATGGCAGAAAACAGCGGTACAAGATATAATTTATACAGGGAATCATGAGGCAAATAGCCCATGGTTCCCTAATTATATGTTGGCTGGCAATACCAGTATCGCCCCTCGTCTCCGGCTTCAATTCGGAGACCTGCGGGCGGGCAGGGGCGGTACGTGTTGACAATCTTGGCTATTTGGTATATATGTGAGGGCCGGGAAATGATTTCGGGGCCGGTTTACTTGATTTTTCCCACGCCGTATTGTAGTTTATAACTATGGCACTATTACTACCCATAGGCATCCAGGATTTCACGGACATCCGCATCGGGGAGTGGGGGTACGGGGCTGTTGAGGGGTTGATGAGGAGGTTGGGTTGATTTGTCTGTTTACGGTTGCGTGGTTGCTGTTTTTTGCCGGTGGGGCTTTGGCCGCCGTTCCGGTGGTCACGGTCAATACGTTGGACAGTGTGCCGGTCGCGAGCAGGGAGGAGTACGTCTTCATGTCGTTCGCGCTTACCGATTCGGCCAATCCCCGTAATAATATTGCTGCAAATGCGGATATGGCCGGCCGGATCCGGGGGCGGGGGAACAACAGCTGGCGCGATTTTCGGGCTAATAAAAAATCTTACCGGGTAAAATTTAAGAGCAAAACTTCCCTGTTTGGGCTTGAGGCGGCGAAGGACTGGGTGTTGCTTGCCCAGCACCGCGACGAGACGCTGCTCTACAACGCCGTCGCCTTTGAGCTGGGCCGCCGCTTCGGCCTGCCGTTCAACCATTCCTTCAATTTCGTCGATCTTTACATAAATGGGGAGTACCGGGGCATTTATTTGTTGACCGAGCACAACCAGGTTGGGTCTGGGCGGGTGGCCATAGAGAGGAAGGGGGGGTGGTTCGCGGAGCTTGACGAGTATTACGACAAGGAGCCGAGGTTCCGGACCGGGAACTACGGCCTGCCGGTGATGATAAAGTCGCCTAAGGGGGGCAAGGCTTGGCAGGAGGGGGAGAACCCGGCGCATATTCAGGTAAAGAGCGATTTCAACGCGCTCGCGGATGCTTTGGCCAGCCCGGATTTTCCGGAGAGCGGCTACCGGGAGATGGTGGATATCGGCACTTTTATAGATTTTTTGCTGATAAACGAGCTTGCCGCCAACACCGACCTCTCGCATCCGCGGTCGGTGTTCTTATATAAGGATAGAGGCGGGCTGATAAGCATGGGGCCGCTTTGGGATTTCGACAGCGGGTACGGCTGGAGCTACCGGAACTGGATGGAGTCGGGGTTCAACGACCACTTCAACCACCCGGAGCGGCGGCCGCCGGTACACCCCTTTTTCGGGCGGTTCTACGAGGACCCGGCCTTCGCCGCAGCCTACAGGGAGCGGTGGAACGGGATGTACGACACCATAGCCTCGATCCCAGCGTTTATTGATGAGATGGCCGGGAGGCTTTCGGGGCCGGCGGAGCGGAATTTTGACCGGTGGTGGTACAAGACGTACGCCCCTTTTACGGATACGCGCCCGGCTCAGCCCAATGTTTTCGGGGACGCGGTTGTGCGGCTGAAAAATTGGTATGCTGCGCGGGTGTATTACCTCAACGCCCTGTTCGGCGGCGGGGGTGATATCGTGCCGGAAATCAAGGTTCCTTTGGTGCAATCCGGCGGCACAAATGAGGTATATTTACAGGCGCTGCCGCAGGGAAAAACCGTTTTTGCGGATACGCTCCCGGCAGTTGCCGCTGCGCCTGAGGTTGTACGGAAGAGGCGCGGATTTTTCGGATTTCTGGCGTTTTGGCGGCGCTGATCCGCAGGGGGAAAAAATATAAAAAATGTAAAAAAGGCTTGCTTTTTGGGCCAAAATGTATTATCTTTATAGGGTAATCTTTGAAATTGCCGGGTAGTGCGCTTATTGAGAGGCGGGCAAGCTCCATCTGTTGCGGAGCCTGTTCGCTTCTCGTATTTTGGAGGATTACCACGACTAACCGAGGTAATTGCCGGATTGCTGTAATTTGTTGTAGTGATTATAATAGATGTTATAGCCTGTTGATGTAAATAGCGGTATGCGGGCGGCGCTTTTTGCATAGGGGGCGCTTAGGGGGGCATTAAAAGTTAAACTTTAACGCAGGGGGTGGTACCGGGATCCATTGGTTTGCCGGTTGTTGGGTGGGCTACGCTGTGCTTGGATGGGGGGCTTGGATTTTTAACTTTTGCGAAAGGAGCGAGACTTATGGAAAACTTGAAAAAGTTCTACGAGGCGGTTGAGGCGGAGGCGGCGCGCCGGAAGGAACCGGTTGCTGCGGGTCAGAAGTATGAGTGTGAGGACGCCAAGGAGGGATACGGGGCGGAGCGGCGGGATATGTTCAAAGGGGGGGCCTGGATATTGCCCAGACTCATATAAAACAATGTTTTATAGCAGTTTTACATAGGTTTTGCGCAATGATACGGTGCCATTCCAAGAGGCGCCGCCCGGCGGATCCGGGGTGGTTTTTTTTGTGCGCGGTCTTAGCGGCGCCGCGCCCGCAAAAAAAAATAAAATTTATTTGACACGCATACAAAACGGATATTATTTTAGATCCTGACAACTAATTGATGGCTTGCCGCCGTTGATTGGGGGTTTATTACGGCCGGTTGATGGATTTAGCGCTACGATATATAAAGGAGCTGAAATGCCGTTGGTTTTGCTCATTGACGATCATCAGGAAATTCTTGCTACAAACAGCGAATACCTCGCTGAAGTTGGCATTGATGTTGAGTGCGCTGACACCGGCATCAAGGCGTTGGATTGTCTCCGCGCCAAGCGCTACGATTGTGTGGTGCTTGATGTACTATTGCCCGACCTGGACGGTTTTTCCATCTGCAAGGCCGCCCGGACGATAACCGACGTGCCGATCCTCTTCCTCTCCTGCATGGAGGAGACCGACGATAAGGTCAAGGGTCTCATGGCCGGCGGCGACGACTACATGGTCAAGCCCTACAGTTACGAGGAATTCGTGGCCCGCGTGCAGGCCCTCATAAGGCGCGGCGGGATGGGCGGGGCATCCAAGACCGGCTATCACGTGGATACCGACAAACGGATCATATACGCCTTGGGGAAGGGTGCGGTCCTCTCCGAGCGAGAGTTCATGCTCTTCGAGCTAATGCGCGCCAACCCCGAAAAATCATTTTCGACGGAAGAACTATTGGCAATAATATGGCAGGGCAAAGCGGAGGCTAACGTGGTTTCTACGCTGGTTTCGCGTCTGCGGCGCAAGATCGGGTTTGCCGAGGAAGTAATCGGGCGGATTACCAGCGCTTACGGCGCGGGGTATTGCATGATACCTCCTAATAAGTAACGCGGCGGCGCGGTTTTCCATGTTGCCCGCGCCGGCATTATCCACAGAAAAGGGGGCCGGCATGGCCACTGTCGAAGAATTGCGGCGGGAACTGGAGGAACTGCGGCGTGAGTTCGACCTGGAGCAGAAAAACGCCTTCCTGCTGGTAAGAGACGCGACCGACTTCTACAAGGAACTGCTCAAAACGCTTGAACTCGACTCCCTGACCGGGCTGCCGGGCAGCAACAAGTACCACGAATTCAAGAAAGAGATAGAGAAGCACGCCGTTACCGTGGGCGCTATTGCTTTTGATGTCAACGACTTAAAGTATTACAACGACAACAGGGGCCACCAGGCCGGCGACCATCTGCTGCAGAAGGCCGCCAAGAGTTTCCACGCCATAGCCGACCGCCGGGCGCAGATCTTCCGCACCGGCGGGGACGAGTTTGTGGGCATATTGGTGAACTGCGCGGAGGCCGAGATCGCCGCCATCATCGCCAGGTGGCAGAAAAAGCTCGCGGAGTTGAATGACGCCGCCGACGGGATTACCTGCAACATTGCCTGGGGCGCGGCGTTCGGGGCGGAGGGGTACAAATTTGACGAAATTCTGGCGCTCGCCGACGAACGGATGTACGCCGAGAAGAAGCGGATGAAGGGGTGCGGGCTGAAGATAGGGGAGGTGCGGTGATGGAACAGGGCAATATGACCCCGGAGCGGCTCGGCGAGCTCTCCGACGACGATCTCGCGGCGGTGGTGGGCGGCGTCTATACCGGCGGCAGCAGGCCCCTGCCGCAGGCCTGTCCCGCCTGCGGCGCGCGCGAGGTGATGCACGTCTCTGCGCTCAAAGGCGCGGTCGATCGCTGGTACTGCCGCAAATGCGGGGCGTACGGGGCGCTCTGAGATGGAAGAAAATGGAATCTTCAGGAAGAATTCAATCGAGAAACTCTCAACGCCGGAGCAGCTCAGCGACTGTGTGCAGGTGATACGGCCCCGCTTGTGGTACGTGCTGGCCGGTATACTCGCCGTCGTTTGCGCCGCGGGGGTCTGGGCGTTTACGGGGACGATCCCCGAGCGTGTGCAGCTGCGGTGCGTGGCGTTTGACGGCGATGGCGTATGGGTGAAGGAGCTTTACACCTACGTCCCGTTTACAGTCTCCACGCGTCTATCTGTGGGGATGCCGGTACAGGTGTCGCCGGACTACGCGGTCCGCGAGGAGTTCGGCTACATTTACGGGGAGGTGGCAAATATAGGCGGACGTGTGGTTGACGAACGGCATTTGGCCGGGCGCTACGGTAACCCGTCTTTTGTGAGCGCTATCCTTCCGGCAGCGTCTGAAGGAAATTTTGTGGAGGTTAGGATTGATCTTGAGATGGAAGATGCCGGCGGGGGGCTGCGGTGGTCAAATCCCAAGGGCGCGTATATAAAATTGGAGAGCGGCGCGTTCTGCACCGGGGTAATAGTGATAAACGAGCACAGGCCGTACAGGCTGTTTATCCGTTAACAGGATGCACAGATGCCTAAGATAGCCAAAACTCCCGTGGTGATGCAGATGGAGGCCCTCGAGTGCGGCGCGGCCTGTCTTTGTATGGTGCTTGCGTATCACGGTAAATGGCTCCCGTTAGAACAGGTGCGCCGTGATTGCGGTGTCTCGCGGGATGGCAGCAGCGCGGTGAATATTGTAAGGGCGGCGAGGGCGTATGGGATGAAGGCGTCCGGGCACCGCATGGAGCCTGCCGGTCTGCGCGGCGCGGCGTTTCCCGCAATCATCCACTGGAATTTCAACCACTTTGTAGTCTTGAATGGATTTAAGGGGAGCAAGGCTGTCATAAACGACCCCGCCCGCGGTTTGATTTACGTTGACGCGGAGGAGTTCGACAGTGCGTTTACCGGTGTAGTTTTGCGCTTTGAGAAGACGGATGCTTTTGTTAAGGAGGGGAGGCCCAGGAGCATCTGGCGGTTTGCGGCCGGCAGGCTTGAGGGCGCCGTGCCGGCGGCGGCGTTTATTGCGATTATATGCGCCGTTGCGTCGCTTACGGGGATACTGCCGCCGATATTCTCAAAAATATTCATGGACGACATGCTTCTGGGGCAGAACTTCACGTGGCTGCTGCCGTTCGCCGCCGCTATGGGTTTTATGCTGCTTTTTGAATTTTTGGTGTCGGCCGTCAAGTCTCTCAGCTGGTACAGGATAAGCGGCCGTTTCGCGATAACCGCCAACGCTGAGTTTATGTGGCACGTACTGCGCCTGCCTATGGAGTTTTTTTCACAGCGCTGGGCGGGGGATATTGCGGTCCGGCAGGATTCAAACGGCAGGATAGCGGCGTCGTTAATACAAAAGACCGCGCCGGTGCTGATTAATGTTGTGTTTATGGTGTTTTATCTGGCGCTGATGTTCAACTACAGTATCACGTTGACAATAGTGGCGCTCGCAGCCGTAGTCATCAACACTGCAGCCGCTAAGTACCGCCTGTCAAGGATAACAAATTTAAGCAGGAGCGCGTTCCAGAGCGAAGGCAAGCTGGCCGGAATTGCCGTGTCGGGGATAGAGATTATTGAGACGATTAAGGCATCGGGGGCGGAGAATGGTTTTTTTGCCCGGTTTTCGGGATATTTCGCCGGGCGGCATAACGCTAACGTGCAGATAACGAGGTTCTCGGTATTCTTCGGCACGTTTATTGAGTTCTTGCAGCAGTTGACTACGGTGGTGATTTTGATGACGGGCGTGAGCCTGATAATGGACGGTGAGTTTACGATAGGGGCGCTCTTGGCCTTTCAGGGATTTCTGAACTCCTTTATGATACCCGTCCGCGGGCTTGTAGATGCATCGGAGGCGTTTGCGGGGCTTAAGGTGGAGGTGGAGAGGGTTGAGGATGTTATGAATTATAAGGTTGACGGCGGAACCGGCGGCGGTATTAATGCAGGGATCGATACGGATATCAATATTAATAACAGTATTGATACCGGCGCAGCAACGGCGGATAAACTGTCCGGCGCCGTAGAGATCAAAAATATTACCTTTGGGTACAGCCGCCTCTCCGGTCCGCTGATTAAAAACTTCTCACTGTCCATCAAGCCCGGATCAAGCGTAGCCTTAGTAGGCGCAAGCGGCTGCGGAAAATCCACCATCGCCCGCCTGATCACCGGGCTCTACAAGCCATGGGAGGGGGAGATACTGTTTGACGGGAGGAAGAGGGAAGAGATAGACAGCTACAGCTTCAGAAGCTCGGTAGCGATGGTTGACCAGGACATCACCCTGTTTGAGGACACGGTCGCCAACAACATCCGCATGTGGGACACCTCCATCGAGGATTTTGCGGTGATTATGGCCGCGCGGGACGCCGGCCTGCACGACTGCATAGTATCCCGCAGTAACGGGTATGGGCATATCATTAATGAGGGCGGCCGGAACTTTTCCGGCGGGCAGAGGCAGAGGCTTGAGATTGCGCGCGTGCTGGCTGTCGAACCGACTGTGATAGTGCTCGATGAGGCGACATCCGCGCTCGACGCGAAGACGGAGGAGAAGGTTACTAAGAGCATAAAGAATGTTGGCGCGGCGTGCGTTATCATAGCACACAGGCTCTCTGCGATAAGGGACTGCGACGAGATACTTGTGCTTGACAATGGTGAAACGGCAGAGCGCGGCACGCACGATGAGCTGATGGCGAAAAACGGCAGATACGCCGAATTGATATCAACTGAATAGAGTGTGGAGTGAGGGGGTTTGACGTTAACTCCAAACTCCAAACTCCAAACTGGAAAGTGTTGGCTGGTGTGAATATTTTTACCGACCAGATTGACGCAAGGCAGCAGCACGACGCTGAGATGTTCAGCGGCGCGTTTGCCGCTTTGGCGTCTGTGCTCGACAAGCGTATGCCGGCCGGAGATAACATCCCGGCTATAGATAACGCGCTTTCGAAGGTCCTGCGGTCAATCGGCCTTGCCGCTCCCGAAATTCCGGAAGATATAACCGGTGCGGATGAGCGCGTAGAATACGTTTTACGCGTGACTGGAGCGATGCGCAGGCGCGTTAAACTGACGGATGGCTGGTGGCGCGAATCAGGCGGGAGCATGCTTGGCAGCACGGTTGACGGGGACGTGGTGGCGATAACGGAACACGGGATGCAGGGGTATCAATACACCGGAAGTTCCGGCAATCCGGTAAAGGTCAACAAGAAGACGGCAAAGAACATTAAGGGCGACGCGTTTTACTTCTACCGCCCGTTTCCCGCGAAAAAGATGACTTTTCGCGATCTGGCGCTCTTTATGTTAAAAAGTATAACGCGCGCAGACGTATTTTTTATTATCGCTGCAAGCCTGTTGGTAACCGCAGCAGGGCTGCTGATACCGTTTGTCAACAAGCAGATATTCGATTTGGTGATCCCGGCGGGCATTAAGAACAACATCTTCTCGATGGCGGCATTATTGACGGGTGTGGCCGCAGGTTCCGCGCTCTTCTCGCTGACCCGCAGCGTCCTGTTAGCGCGTGTCGGGGACAAGCTGAGCCTCTCCGTAGAATCCGCTGCGATGATGCGTCTTTTAACGCTTCCGCCCGCGTTCTTCAAACAATACTCGGCGGGGGAGCTCGCGCAGCGCATCTCATATATGAACATCTTAGTTGAAGCCCTGTCGGCCGCCGCGCTGACAACCGGCCTGACCGCGCTGTTCTCCCTCGCGTACGTTATCCCCATGATAGCCTACGCGCCGTCACTTGTCCTGCCCGCTGCGGCGACAGCGTTATTCATCCTGACATTCTCCGTATTCCTGGCCGTGAAAAAATACCACAAGGCGCGCAAGACGATGAATATATCCTCAAAAATGATGGGCCTCACATATATGCTCTTCTCCGGCGTCCAAAAAATCAAGTTAGCCGGAGCCGAGAAGCGGGCGTTCTCGAAGTGGGCCGGGATGTACGCAAAGCAGGCAAAGCTCGAATACGCGCCGCCCGTCATCCTGCGCGTGGGCGACGCCGTAACCGCCGCGATATCTATGGCCGGTATGCTCCTCATCTACTGCTGCGCCGCCGCGTCGCAAACATCGCCTGCCGCCTACATGGCTTTCGCAGTGGCTTACGGCGCGGTCAACAGCGCGGTAATGGCGCTTGGCGGCATCATCAATTCGACTGCCGGGGCCGCGCCGTCAATAGAGATGGTCAGGCCCATCCTCGAAACCGCGCCGGAGAGGAACGACAACAGAAAAATCATCAGGTCACTCTCCGGAAACATAGAGATAAACGGGCTGACATTCAGGTATGATAAGGAGAGCGCCCCGGTGCTCGACAACTTCTCGCTGAAGATCAGAAGCGGCGAGTATGTGGCGGTAGTGGGCAAGACCGGCTGCGGTAAATCTACCCTTATGAGATTGCTCCTCGGATTCGAAGAGCCGGAGAGCGGGGCGATCTACTACGACGGGCGCGACCTGAGGAGCCTCGACCCGGCATCCGTACGCCAGAACATAGGCTCATGCCTCCAAAACGGCCAGCTCTTCTCCGGCGACATATTCTCGAACATCGTAATTACCGCCCCGCACAAAACGCTGCAAGACGTCTGGGACGCGGCGGAAATGGCGGGATTAGACAAAGAGATCGGGGCCATGCCGATGGGCATGCACACGGTAATATCCGAGGGCGGCGCCGGGCTCTCCGGCGGCCAAAAACAGAGGCTGCTCATAGCCCGCGCGCTCGTTAAGAAACCGAAAATACTCTTCTTCGACGAGGCGACATCCGCGCTCGACAACATCTCCCAAAAACTGATCTCCAACAACATTTCGTCCCTAAAATGCACCCGCGTAGTAATAGCCCACCGCCTCTCAACCATAAAACAGGCTTCGCGCATCATAGTGCTCGACGGCGGGAAGATCGTGGAGGACGGGGACTACGAGGCGCTGATGGGGAAGCGGGGGGCGTTCTACGAGCTGGCTGAGCGGCAGGTGGTATGAAAAAAATTGACAGGCGTGCCGGTAATGTATATTTGGAGTATGGATAATTTGGCAGGGCGGATTTTTGCCCTGCCGGTCTGCGGATCATTTACCGTCAAACGCATTTGGTACTATGAGTTTTACGCTGTTTGGGATTTTTACCGTTGTAAGCAGGTTACCCGCAAACGCCTCCGGGCCGATTACTTTTGTGCCGCCGCGGAGCGTAACGCCGGTGAGTTCGTTGTAGGCGAATGCCCTCTCGTCGATAACGGCTGCGCTGCCGGGAATTGCGACAGCGGTGAGGTTGTTGTCAAGAAACGCTTCCGCGCCGATAGCGGTTATCCCGCTTGGGATAATAACGTCTGCGATCCTGTTTTGCATAAACGCCCTGGCTCCGATTACGGTTACGCCGCGCGGGATGGCAACGCGCACGAGGCCCTTGCCGGCAAACGCGCCGGTACCGATTTTGACGACTGTTTTCCCGTCCAATTTTGATGGGATGCTCAACACGGTATCGCTGCCGGTGTACCCTGTTATTATCACCGATTTTTGATTACCGCCCGTCTTCACAATAAAATCTCCGGCGGCGTAGCTGTCCGAAGTTTCATACTCCTCGTTTCTCAGGATGTCAATGCCGTTGTTTTCCCATGTGTATGCGCCGCGCAGATAGTCTATCTTGTCGTTGACTTCCGCTTCGTTGCGCTTGTCTGTAATATAATTAAGCGGGTTGACGCGGTATTGCGCGTGGTGCAGGTCTGTGGTGTTATTGCCGAGCGCGTAGTAGAGCATGTCGCGGGGGCTATCGTGGTCGAGCAGGAGCGCCTTGTTGTCCATGTAACGGGTTATGTTGGAGGTCAGTATATGTTTTGTGACATTGGATACGCTCCAGGGGCCTGCGGACGATACTATGAGCAGTGCGCCGAGCGATACGGGTATCCACTTTACGCCGCGCGAGTCTGTGCGGAGGAGGTACGCGAAGACTGCGCCGAACCAGAGGCAAACGAGGAGGAAGTAGCCGCGCATTATTGTTATGCCGTATTCGTTTATGCGTATCATTATCGCTATGAGCATTAACAGAAGCAGCGGCAGAATAGCGATGCAGAACCAGCGGCTGTGCCTGGCGGCGGCGAGGCTCTTGCGGTACGGCGGGCGGAGGATGAAATCATCGCTCTTTTCGTCGTATTCCGTTTCGAAGTCTTCTGCGAATTCATCATTTCCGCACGTCATTTCGCCGCGCAGGCGCAGCGGGTAGAGGAACATTATGGCCAATAGCCCTAAGGCCGCGAGGACGCCTACCGTTACCGCGAGATTCTCCGGCCCCTCGTGCCATTGCAGTTTGCCTATTATCAGCATATATCCGTAAGAGATATAGCCGATGCACAGGATTATCGTGTACAGCGCGACAAGCGGCCTCAGAAACAGCCCGATGGCCTTGGGGAACCGGTTGCGTGCGGGCCTGCTTTTGTGCTTGGCGCACCTGTCGGGTATGAACGCCATGACCCAGAGCGCCGGGAGCAGTACGCCGCACAGGACTGTCCCGGCAACTAATCCGGGTGAGGAGCAGGAGCTGGGCAGGCCCACATAAATTATGAATGCGAGCGGTATTTTGAGGGGGAGGCTGATGATATATGCTAACGCGGCATGGCGGCACACCGTAGAGAAGAAATTTATGAACTCCCCATCTTTGCCCTTTGTCAAGAACGGGATGAACATGAGCAGCGCCGCGCCGGCGGCGACCATTAGCGGCTCCAGAAAAGAGTAGCGGAAGAAATTGACGGGGAATATATACGTATTCGGGTCGATGAGAATAATGAACGCGAAAAAATCTATCCAGCCTGTGTCTAAGAAGTACGCCGGAGATATCTGAGACGGCAGGGAAACGCAGTACGCGCCCCACAATAGCGCCGCCGCGGCTACGGATCCGTGCAGCTTCCACCCGCGCAGACGGTCCTCAAGATACAGCGCGGCAGACAGGCATATAACCGTGCCGCCCAGAAAGAACGCGTACAGCCTGTCCGGCGCTATAAAGTCTATGCCGTTGTTTATGCCGTCGGTGATGAGTTTCAGCGACAGCCCCGCAAGCAGCAGGAGGCTGACCGGAAAGCGCAGCGCCATACGCGCCGTTTTTACCTTCGCGCATTTAAAAAATCTTTTTGCCGTCATAGTTCAAACTCCCCGATTAAGATTTTTTCACTGCTTTGCGCGGTCCATCTGCCCCAGTTGTTCCACGCGAAATGTTCTCTTGCCAGCTGCATGGTCACGACCGCGCGCTGCTCGTCTTTTGTGCCGTATTTGGTGTAGACCTCGGCCATGACTGTTACCGGCCCGTCCGCGGCGAATTCGCGGGCGCTGCGGTAGGCGGCGTAGATACTGTATTTCCCCTTTACGGCTTTTTTCAGCATAAACTGCTCCGGCCCGTAGCCGCGGCTGTTATCGGCGCTCATGCGCCCGCCTGTTGGCACCGCGCCGCTGCTGTAGTTCGACCGGCTGTTGTTGAAGATACTTATATTGCCGAGCGGGTCTTCCACGATCAGGTCTATGTTGGTGTTGTTATGGTTCCAGTTGAGCGCTACGCGTACGTCTAACGGCATCTCCATCCGCAGCCGCCTGTCTATCTTCGACATGCTCAGGCGCGGGTTTTGGGTGATCAGGCGGTTTATTTCAGTAATTACGACCTCCTCTATCCCGCTGCTGCCGCGGCCTATGTGCGCCGAGTAGTCTCTTATGAGCAGCCCATAGAGCGAGTCGAGCGCGGCCTGATGCTCGCCGTTGTCGGCGAGGGCGAGGGCGTAGTCGCGGTAGCTCTGCGGCTCAAGCGGGCGCCACTCGAGCACCTTGCCGCAAACGAACTTTTGCAGCGTGTACTCGCCGTACTCCTTGAGGCGGTAGCCGAGCATTCTGTAGAGCGGCGCGCTCTCGATTTCGAGTTCGGCTATCGACGTGAGGATACGCAGCGCGGTTTCAGTATCTCCGAGATCGTGGAACCATCCCGCCATGTCGAAGTAGAACTTCGGCGAGTTGGCGTTGTTGTCCCTCAACATCAGGTACAGCTGATAGTCGGCGTCAGCGTTTCCCGTTAGAGCTTGGATATACGGGGGGGCGGCGAATTCCGCCAATTTTTTCAAACGCTCGTACTCGGCCTTTTTCCGGCGCCTCGCCTCCTCGGCCATTCTGCGGTCTGTCTCTATTCTCCAGCGTTCATCCTCTCTCCTCCAGCGCTCCTTGCGCTCTGCCGCGGCGTTTTGCGCTTTCTTCCAGCGTTCCTCATCTCTTTTCCACCGTTCAATATCGGCTGCGGTAGCCTGCGAGGTTATGTTCGGGTTGCAATAGTCGTTTGTAAATGTGAACGGGTATGTGACCTCCGTCACGTCGCCCGGTTTGTCGATACTCTCAAATACATAACTGCGTACCCAGCTTACAACGGCAGCTTCCAGTATGCTGTCGGGCATGGACGACGATGTTATGCGGGCGTTCGTAACTTTGCCGGATTCGTCGATCGCGAACTTGACGGTTACGGTGCCGCAGAGGCCGGGCTTATCCTTCGTGCGCCGGCTGTAGGCGTGGCGCATGGCCGCCATATTCTGCATAATGATGCGCTGTATGCCGGCGCGGCTTCTGCCGCCGGTCAACGAGCCGCTTCTGAGTAAGCCGGGGGCGTCGTTAAGCTC
Organism: Chitinispirillia bacterium; assembly: GCA_009786575.1. Taxonomy (GTDB): domain Bacteria; phylum Fibrobacterota; class Chitinivibrionia; order Chitinivibrionales; family Chitinispirillaceae; genus GUT77. Next base: position 13,994 of record WQRV01000031.1, read on the forward strand.
GCCGCGCTTTTTGAGTTCAAGGCTGCCGCTGCCGCCCGAAAGGCCGCTCATCAGATTGTCAATACCCCCGCCGCTGCCGCCGAGCCCCGAGCCGTACCCGCTGCCGTACCCTATACCGGCAACGCCCATGCGCCCTGTGCCGCCGTCGCCGCCGGATTTCAGCCCGCCCACGCCAGAGAGGATGGCGTCTATGTCGTTCGCAAAGCCGCCTTTGCCGAAGATGTCGGCTGAGGCAGTGCTAGAACCTTTTATCTGGCCGGAGACGATGCCGAGAACGCCCATCTGCGTAACGCGCGCCCTGGGGTCGCCGCCGCCCATAGCGCCGGAACCGGGAGAGGGGCTGAGTCTCCTCATATCGGAGGGGCTCTCCGCCCTCTTATCGTCCATATCATCGCCGTCTGTCATTAGGAGGGGCACGACGCGCTCTTTGGGCAGCGCTTCAAAAAAGTCGGTTACAGGCTCGTATCTTCTGCTCCGCGATCCTTTGTTCTTCGATTTGCCCCCCCTCATGATATTTACGCCCGTCAAAGATTCAGCGGCGGAAGGCTCGCTTGACGAGAGGTTATCAGGCCGGGGTACACTCTTGCCGGATGAACTCCTGAACGTAATCTCCCTGCCGCTGCCCGCGCTTGCCTGCCGATTGTCGGGCACTGGGTACTTTGGCTCTGCCGGAAGCACGTATTTTGTGTCTGACCACTTCTTGATAGCCTGCGCGGTTGATACCGCGGCTGCCAGCATATTGCGCTCCGTATCCCGCATGTCGCTCTCGCGGCTTTTACGCCTGCGCTGATACTCCGCGCGCATCTCCGGTTCCGACGCCGGAGGCTCTATGCTGAAACGGACATAGTCCTCCATCGTTTCAAGCACGATGAGGGATGTGTTGCGCGTAACGATGCCGAACTGCTTTCCGAGTTCGGTAAGTTCAGCGCGGTTCTTGTCGAAGTCGAGATCAAGCTCCTCTATCTTCTTCTGCGCCCAAATCCTGTACACATTCCCCTGGCTCGCTGCCGTCTTCGCGTCTAACCCGACCGTCATCCTCGTTTCGGCTTTGTTGCCGAATCCGAAGAGCAGGGTCAGTTCGGTATTATTGCCGGCGGATATCCCCGCTATGGAAAAATTGCCCTGGACGGGTGTGGCGATGCCCGGGTGTACATCGCGCACATTCGCGCCGTGCTCTACGCCCAAAAATTGCAGGGTCTCGTTCAACAGCTCATCCTTTAGCCTGTCGTAGGATGACGCGTTGAGGTTTACGAATTTCCCCTTTGTCTTGCCGGCGATAAGTTTCATTACGCTGTAATCGGCCATCGCCGAGGAGACGACAGTATGTATTGGCCGGCCGGATGATGTCTTTTTCAGGAAATCGGCCTCGCTCAGAGTTGACAGCCCGTCAGAGAAGAAAATAATCTCATCGCCCTTGATATTATTCAGATTGACCTGCGAGAAATCTGTCCCACCGTCAAAAACCGCCGTCTCCAAAACTTTCCTCAATCCCCCCCAATTACCGCCGCTGACCTTATATTCGCCGTCAGCCGAATTTTTATCGGCGATTTTGGTCAGCCTGTTATTAAGGAAATAGAGGTGGACGCTGGCGTTTTTCTTATCTGCGAAGATAACGTCAAGCACCTTCATCTCATACTCAAGATTGCGCTGCGACCCGCTCAGCGACACGTCCCAAATAACCGCCAGTTCATCCCCCCATACCTTCTTCCTTGTCTCCTGCCTGGGCGCTACTGAGGCCAGGAAGTAGTAGCTCCCCTGCGCCGGCTGCATCATAACCTGCGGGGCGTTGACTGGTGCGGGCAGCGCGAAGACCAGCGCTCGCTCGGGGCGGTAATTCGCGTTTGTAAACGCCGCCACATAGCTATCGCCCGTCTTATCAAAATTGATGATATTTTTTCCCGCCGGCACAAGCGGCTTATGCCCGCTGTTCCACACGGTAGCCGTTACCGAGAAATTTTTAAGCGCGCCGGGATACGCCATCGGCAATCTGTAATACAGCAAACCGTTTTCCAAAGACAGTTCCTCTTCGTACCCTATGGATATGGTGCGCGTACCCATGCGCGGGAACGGGTAGATGCGCGTGCGGTAGTTGTTGCCCTCCACCTTTTCGAGCACGCCGGGGTCCACCTCCCTCTGCTGAATCTCCTCGAATACCTGCGTCGCCCGCGCCTTCTCCACCGGCACCGCGTCGCGCATCCGGCCGTTGATGTCGAGCGCGTAGTGTGTTGCCGTGCGCCCGTCGGGCAGCGGGAAGGTGAGCTCGCCCTCAAGCTGCCTGTCGGTGTTGTTCCTGAAGACCATAGTATAGCGCGTAGACGCGATGTTCCCCGTTACTTCGACCTTGATGTCAAGCGACTGTAAATAGACGTTCGGGTCCTCCTTCTCGCCGATCCGCAAAGTGGGCATCTTGGCCTGCGGCAGCGCCGAGTCGGGGATAACCGCCCCCTCGTACCGCGCCATATCCGGTTCCCCCGGCCGCATATTCGTAGCTACAGACAACCGCCGGGGCGTCCAATTCTCCTGCAAAACCAGGTCTTTCGGCGCAAATATCCAAACCCCCGCCCCAATATACAAAAACACCACCGCCCCCGCGATTAACAGCAATTTCGGCGATTTCATGAAACCGGCCCCCCGCTTTCTATATTATATGATCTGTATAACCCCGCCTGCTCTCACATCTCTTTAATACTTTATGTACCGGAAAAATGCCACCTGAATAATGCATTTTTGCTGAAAATCCAAAAATATTTATAATCCCCTGTACGTCATATATTATATTGGTACAAAGAACCACCTAAAACAGGAGAAGTTGATATGGAGATAGGGAAATCCCAGGAAAACGGCAAAGTCGTGATCACCCTGGCTGGCCGGCTCGACACTACCAGCGCACCGCAGCTGCAAGGGGAGCTTTTGCCAGTGTTTGATAATGTGAAGCTCGTGGTGCTCGACTTCGCGGGGCTTGAGTACGTTTCTTCGGCCGGGCTGCGCGTGCTGCTTTTGGGCGAGAAGACCGCCAAGGCGAAGGACGCGGCCATGTCTCTTATAAACGTGTCTAAGGAGATTCGGGACGTGTTTGAGATGACCGGGTTCACGGACATTTTGAAGATTGTCTGACGGGGCCGGCGGCTATGGAGAGGCGGCGCGGAGACAGGGCTGGCATCAGGCGCAAGATACTGTTTGCGGTGCTTGGCATGTCTATTGTGTCGCTTACGGCGTTTTGTGCGGCCACTTTTTGGGGGCTTTTCAGCATCCGCGCACAGATGGAGCAGTCGAGCGCCCACCTCGGCAAGTTAGCGTCGGCTAACAGCAGCGAGTTTCTGGAGCGCGAGGCGGTAGACAAGCTGATGACCAAGGCTCGGGGCCGGGCGATGATCATCAGCGAGCGTCTGAATGCTATAGCCAAGGACGCTGCCTACTTTGCCGACCACGCTACCGAGATCTACAAAAATGCCGGGCGGCTCCCGGCGGTGCCCCTGCCTTACTCAGCCTCGAAAGACAACGGGACGCTGACCATGCAGCTCAAGAGCGCGGGCGGCCCTGCCGGCCACCCCCGTATAAAGAGCGAAGCGGATTTGCTGGGGAATATCGCGTCTGCCTTTATAAGCAACAAAAGCGATATGGGCGAGATCGTCATCAGCGTCTATTTGGCCACCGAGAGCGGCTTTTCCATAAAGTACGACCCTTTTGCCGACGACGAGCACGCCAATTTCGACCCGCGCACCCGCCAGTGGTACGCGGGCGCTAAGGAGCGCGGCGGTACGTATTGGGCCGCCCCCTACATAGACGCGTCGAGCCGCATGCCGATAGTCACGGTAGCCCACCCGTTCTACGGCCCGGCCGGCGCGCTGCGCGGGGTCGCGGGGATAGATGTCGCCATTGCCGGGCTGAACAGCGAGATCGTGAACAGCGACGTGGGTGAAAGCGGCTACGCTTTTGTTGTAAACTCCAAGGGCATGCTGGTATCGTCTAAGGGTCTCGAAACGATGGACGGGTTCGCCGAGACCCGGAGCGAGTTCCTTTTGAATAATCCCTGGTACCGTGACGTAATAAATAAGGTGAAACTGGGCGGCAGCGGCTTTGAGCGGGTGGCCACCGAATCGGGCGAGCGGTTCATGGCCTACGCGCCCATAGCCGAGACCGACTGGAGCGTGGTTACCGTGCTGCCGGTGGGGGAGATAATGGGCCTCGTAGAGAAGAACAGCGAGGCGATCAAACTGATGACGGAGGAGGCGGTTGGGCACGTCAACGACACGATCCTGTTTATGTTCGCGTTCTTCGTGCTGGTGTTCGCGCTGGCGGTAGGCGCCGTAGTTTACCTTAGCGGCAAGCTGTCGGGCAGGATCACGAGCCCGATAGTCACGCTGGAGTCGGTGCTCGAGCGCATAGCCGGCGGCGAGCTTGACACGAGGATAGACATAAGGACCGGCGACGAGATTGAGCGTCTTGGCGGCAGCGTCAACAGGATGGCCGCGTCGCTCAAGGGGTACATAGACGACCTGCAGCGCGTAACGGCCGAGAAGGAGCGGATAGGCGCGGAGCTGAACGTGGCCACGAAGATACAGGCGAGCATGCTGCCCTGCGTCTTTCCCCCGTTCCCCGACAGGAAGGAGTTTGACATCTACGCTCTGATGCATCCGGCTAAAGAGGTTGGCGGTGATTTTTACGATTTCTTTTTTATAGACGGCAACACGCTCGCGGTGGTTGTGGCCGATGTGTCGGGCAAGGGTGTTCCGGCGGCGCTCTTCATGGTTATCGCCAAGACGCTCATTAAGAACACCGCGCAGTCGGGCAGGAGGCCCGCCGAGGTCTTTGAGCGCGTAAACGACCTGCTCTGCGAGAGCAACGATACGGGGATGTTCGTGACCGCGTTCATGGGCTACCTCGACATACCGAGCGGGAGGTTCGCATATGTCAACGCGGGCCACAACCCGCCGGCGCTGCGGGCAGACGGGCGGTACTCGCTGATGAAGCTGAAGCCGGGGTTTGTGCTCGCGGGGATGGAGGGGATACGGTATACTGAGAGCGAGATCACTTTACAAAAGGGAGACGCTCTGTTCTTATATACCGACGGCGTAACCGAGACGGTGAACAGCGGAATGGCGATGTTCGGCGAAGAGAGAATGATAGAGGCCGTAAACAGGTATCACGGCTTGGAGATAGAAAAGTTTGCGGAGTCGTTAAAATGCGAGATAATAGATTTTGCCGGGGACGCGGAGCAGGCCGACGATGTCACCATGCTCGCGCTGCGGTACTGGGGGTGCGCTGTGGACGAACTGACGATTGAAGCCGTACCGGAGAATCTGGGCAAGGCGCTGGTGTTCGTCGAGGAGCGGTTAGCGGGCGCTAACTGCCCGGCGAAGCTGCTGACGCGCATCTCTATTGTGGTGGAGGAGATATTTGTCAACATAGCCCACTACGCCTACGGCCCTGCGGCAGGCCCGGCATCGCTGAGCGTTGCGGTAGCGGGGGATGAGGCCGTCATCGAGTTTCAAGACAGCGGCAGGCCCTACAACCCGCTCGAGAAGGAGGACCCGGATATCCGCGCGGGCGTTGAGGAGCGGGAGATTGGGGGGCTTGGGATTTATATGGTGAAGAATATGGTGGACGCCGCGGATTACCGGCGCGATGGGGGGAAAAATATTTTGACGGTACGGAAACGGCTTGTATAGCGGCGTCTGTACTTTTTTCGGAAATCCCGCTGTATAATAATATATATTACTATATAAGGTAACGATACCCGGTTACTTTATATCTAATTTGGGTGTATCGTATTCTAAAATTATAACATGTTACGGTGTGGTTATGGGTTCAAAATCGTCGAAATCGGGTATAAAGGGGGTAATTATCGGCGTAATCACGCTGATTTTGGCCGGCGGCGGGGCCGGCGGGTACTTCCATTACCAGCGCCATTTGGATAACCGGCCCAAAGAGTACGATACTGTTGAGGTGAAGCGCGGGACGGTTGAGCGGCTTATTACGAGCACAGGGACGCTGGACCCCGTGGGGTCGGTTGAGGTGGGTACGCAGGTTTCGGGGACGGTTGACAAGGTTTTGGTGGATTTTAACGACACGGTGCGGGCGGGGCAGATCATCGCGGAGATCGACCGTAGCGTGCTCATCAGCAAGCTGACGGAGGCGCAGGCGTCGCTTTCGCGGGCGGAGGCGCTGTTTTCCCAGAGCGAGCAGGAGTTCAAGCGCGGGGAGCAGTTGTTTGGGAAGGGGCTGATTTCGGAGCAGGAGTTTGTGAACCTGCGGACGAATTTCCAGTCGCAGCAGGCGTCGCTGCAGGTTTCCAAAGCGGCGGTGAACACGGCGGCGGAGAACGTGCGGTACGCCACGATACGGTCGCCGATCAAGGGGACGGTCATCTCGCGCAAGGTGGACGTGGGGCAGACGGTTGCGGCGAGTTTGAACGCGCCCACGCTGTTTATCATTGCCGAAGACCTGAAGAAGATGAAGATCATGGCGCAGGTGGACGAGACTGACATCGGGCGGATCAGGCCCAATCAGGAGGTGCGGTTCTCGGTGCAGGCTTATCCCGACAAGAGCTACAGGGGGACGGTCAGCCAGGTGCGGTTGCAGCCGGAGATTATTCAGAATGTGGTCACGTACTCCGTGGTGATTCTGGCGGGTAATGATGACGGGACGCTGCTGCCGGGGATGACGGCGAACGTCGAGTTTGTGGAGGCGCGGGAGGAGGGGGCGCTGGTTGTACCGGCTTCCGCGCTCAGGTTTCAGCCGCCGGAGGAGGTTGTGAAGCGGTTTGAGGAGGAGCGGCGGGCCAAGTTTGCGGAGATGGGGGAGGGCAAGGCCCGGGCAGGCGCTGATGGCGCTGACGGGCGTGGGATGATGGCGGAAGGCGGCCAGCCGGGCCCTTTCCCGCCGGATGGCGCGGATGGTTCTCAGAGGAAGAAGGGTGATGGCGGGCAAAAGATGAAGGACGGCGGCGGCCAGAGCGGCCAAAAAATGCGGGAAGGCGGTCAGGGCGGGGGACGTCAGGGACGTCGTCAGGCCGGGGTGCAGCAGGGGGGGAGGGGGATACTGTGGACGTTGGACGAGAACAGGGAGTTTAAGCCGGTGTACGTGCGGATTGTGCTGACCGACGGCGTGCAGGCCGCGGTTTCGGGCCGTGGGGACGAGCTGCGCGAGGGGCTGAAAGCGGTTACCGGCGAGGTCCGGCAAGACAGCAAGAAATCCGGCGGCAAGCAGACGCGGTCGCTCTTGCCTCAGCCCGGCGGCCCCGTTCCGAGAAAAATGTAGATGCAATGGATACGCTGATCAAACTCTCATCAATCGTAAAGACTTACCACATGGGCGATGTAACCGTCAACGCGCTCCGCGGGGTTGATGTGTCGATTGACGAAGGGGAATTCGTAGCGGTGATGGGGGCGTCAGGCTCCGGGAAATCCACGCTGATGAACGTAATCGGCTGCCTTGATGTCCCGGATTCGGGCTCGTATGTGCTTGACGGGCACGAGGTCCGCGGTTTGGGGCGCAACGACCTTGCCGACCTGCGCAACACGAAGATCGGTTTCGTCTTCCAGAATTTCAGCTTGCTGGCGCGCACCACGGCACTTGAGAATGTTGAATTGCCTATGCACTACCGTCATGGTCCTAAGATTGATTATCATGCCGCGGCCAAAAACGCGCTGACGAAGGTGGGGCTGGGGGATAGGCTCGATCACATGCCCAATCAGCTCTCCGGCGGCCAGCAGCAGCGCGTGGCTATAGCGCGGTCGATAGTCAACGATCCGCCCCTTATCCTTGCCGACGAGCCTACCGGCGCGCTTGATACGCAGACGTCAATCGAGGTCATGCAGCTGTTCATCGGCCTTAATAACAGCGGGAAGACGATTGTCCTCGTAACGCACGAGCCGGACATCGCCGGGTACGCGAAGAGGCTGATAAAAATGAGGGACGGCGAGATCATAAGCGACGAGCCGGTGAAGAGCAGGGCGGTGGGATTATGAGAACGTCCGGCCTTATAAAGACCGCCGGCAAGAGCATCCTGCGCAACCGCGTGAGGTCGCTTCTCACAATGCTCGGCATCATCATCGGCGTGGCCTCGGTGATTGTTATGGTGGCGATAGGCGAGGGGGCGCAGCGGCAGATCCGGCAGCAGATAGAGGCGATGGGTACGAACGTGCTGACGATCCGTTCGGGCGCGATGCAGGCGCGCGGCGGGATCCGCATGGGTCCCGGCGGCGGGCGGCGCACACTTACGCTTGACGACGTGGAGCGCCTGCGCGGCGTTCCGGGGATAGCGGCGGTGTCGCCGGTTTCGCGGGCGAGCGGGCGGGTTGTGGCGGTGGGCGGGAACTGGCAGACCACGGCGCTGGGCGTTACGTCCGACTACCTTATCGTGCGCGACTGGGAACTCGACGACGGCGTGATGTTCACGGATCAGGACGTTAGGGGCGCGGCCAAGGTCGCGGTTATCGGCAAGACGGTGGCCGATGAGCTTTTCCCGGGGCAGGACCCCATAGGCGCGTCCATACGCATAGGCGCCATGCCGCTCAGGATAATCGGCCTCTTGCGCGAGCGGGGCCAGAACATGGGCGAGGATCAGGACGACATCGTCCTCATGCCGGTTACGACCGTTATGCAGCGCATGAACGGCACCCGTTTCGTAGACCAGATAATGATCAGCGCGGTCTCGATGGACGCCATAAACGGGGTGCAGGCCGAGGCCGAGGAGGTGCTGCGGGCCAGCCACCGCATCCGCTCGGGCGTCGAGAGCGATTTCAACATAAGGAACCAGTCGGACATGATGGAGCGGGCGACGGAGACATCGCGGGTGATGACGATGCTCCTCGGCGCGATTGCCGGGATATCGCTCATTGTGGGCGGTATAGGGATCATGAACATCATGCTCGTGTCGGTTACGGAGCGCACGCGGGAGATAGGGATAAGGATGGCGGTGGGGGCGCGGGAGGGCGATATTTTGATGCAATTCCTGATAGAAGCGATAGTTTTGAGCGTGGCGGGCGGTATCATAGGGGCGGCGCTGTCGGTGGCGCTTATATGGGTGATGAACGAGTTTGTGGGCCTGCCGTCGGCGCTCGTGCCGGCCACGATGCTGATGTCTTTGGCTTTTTCCGGGGTCGTAGGGGTCTTTTTCGGCTTCTACCCGGCCAGAAAAGCGGCACGGCTCAATCCAATTCAGGCGCTACGATTTGAATAATGTGCCACACTCCGTTGGCCATAAAATTGAGGATTTTTTTGGCGAATTACCTCCCCATCTATTATATTATATGTAATGTTCATGGAGTCGCAGACTTTTTAATAGAAAAAGGATCGCCTTTACCATGCCATCTGTGATTGAATACCCCCCGCTATTAACCGGTGGGTTCTGTGATATAGCTGAATCGGACTTCGAGCGGTTGTTCGTAGTACCGTTCAACAGCACTACCCGAAATGGGCTGTGCGCCAAGTTCCGGGAGTGGCTTGCGGAAATTAAGGCCATCCCCATATCCTTAGAGATTTGGATAGACGGGTCTTTCGTTACATACAAGCCCGATCCTCGCGATATTGACCTCGTGTGCGTTTTTGACGGAGCCGATACGCAGGTACTAAACGTGGAGGAGCGCAAACTGTTTAAAAGGCTTTTAACACCGAGCATAATTAAGGTAGATTATGGCTGCCACGTATTTCCCATGTTACGGGGAGATCGTGACCGTTACGAATATTGGGTTAATATGTTTGGACACAACCGAAGCGGGGTGCCCAAAGGAATGTTTAGAATCTTTCTGGAGGCCAAAGCATGAGTTATACACCGGAATACCTGACGAAGCAGTTAAAAGAGGCTACGGACGTTAGCAATGATCTCAATGCAAGGTTGGAAGCCGATCCTGACAACTTCGCATTAGAGATCGTGGCTCACTCTATGAACGAGCACGTTGAAGAAATCCGCAGGGATCTGGACGAGGCGACCAGCGAGGCTGCGCTTGGCGAGTCGTCAGATGACGTGGCAATCTACCTCGGCAAAGTCTCGATGCTCAACGTCAGGGGAGCGATCGAACTCGAACTGGCGGACGGGCGCGTAATCCACGGGCGATACCAGAATGATATGGCCGAAAAAATACGGAGCATACACCTCGGCGATCAGCTGAAGTGCACGGTCGGCAGCAATACGGTGATTGGTTTGGAACCTGTGGGTGCTTGAGCCTGAAAACCACCGCTTGTATCGACTGTCTGAGCTATGTTTGGTGGAGCGATGGTTTTATGGCTCTTTTTCTAGCATATTATTATTTTTGATTTACGATATTTCTTTCACAAACGCCAGTACCGTCAGACGATGCACCCCTAAAATCCTGGCGATTGCAGATTTGGATACCTTTTTGTCCAATAATGCCTTAATTTCAACATCTTTTCCTGTGAGTTTTCTGACTTTTGACTTGCTACCCTTAGGACGTCCAAGTACAACACCTTCGGCGCGCTTGCGGGCTAGAGCCTCTTTAGTTCGCTGAGAAATGAGATTTCGCTCAATTTCGGCAGATAATCCAAAAGCAAATGCCAAAACCTTACAATTTATATCGTTACCCAAACGATAGTTATCTTTAATTGTCCAAACCTGAATGTTGCGGTTCATGCATTCATTGAGAACACCCATAATCATAAGCAAGTTTCTGCCGAGCCGGGATAACTCCGAACAAATAAGGATATCATCCTTTTTCATTGTTTTGAGCAGTCGTCCTAACTCTCTGTCACTAATAGATTTTGTTCCAGAAATGGTTTCTTCCACCCATCTCCCAACAACCAATACGTTCCTTTCACAGAAACGATTGATTTCATAACGCTGATTTTCTACCGTCTGTTTGTCGGTAGACACCCTAATGTAGCCATACACCATATAAAACTCCTTTGTGGTTTAATTATGAATAATTGTTAATGAAAAATGTTATAATTATATATAATTTATGCACAATTTATATGTTGCTAATTAGCGATTATATTAGACAAAACAGCATAAAGAGCGGATTCGAAACAAGCGAAAGCTGGGTAATCCTGTCGCCGATTGAGCAGAGTATAAAGGCAAAAATCGA
>WQRV01000032.1 GCA_009786575.1 Chitinispirillia bacterium
TAAATATAATACAACGCCGGGGATGGGTGGGGGATTTTTGTTAAATGATTATCATCGCGTCGCCGTAGCTGTAGAAGCGGTATTTTTGGGCGATGGCCTCCTGATAGGCGCCGAGGATCGTTTCGCGGGATGAGAACGCGGAGACTAGCATCAACAGGGTGGATTTGGGGAGGTGGAAGTTGGTTATCAATCCATCAACAGCCTTAAAATCGTACGGCGGGAGGATCATCAGTTTGGTGCGGGAGGATTTTGGGGCTACTTTGTGATGTGATACGGCGCAGCTTTCGAGCGTACGCACGACGGTCGTCCCCACGGCAATCACCCGCCCTCCCCTGCCCCACGTGTCATTGATCTCGTCCGCCGCCCGCTCCGTCAGTTCAAAGCGCTCTTCGTGGATATCGTGCTGCCGGGGGTCGTCCGCCTGCACGGGGCGGAAGGTGCCTATGCCTACGTGGAGGGTGAGGAAGGTTTTGTCAACGCCGAGGGCGGTTAGGTCATCCAGCAGCCCATCCGTAAAGTGCAGCCCGGCGGTGGGGGCGGCTACGGCCCCGGGGGTGGCGGCGTAGACGGTCTGGTACGTCTCCCGGTCGGCCTCCGCGTCCTCCCTCTCTATATAATGCGGCAGCGGGATGTGCCCGTACCTGTCAATCACCGCGCCGAGCCCGCCAGTCAACCCATCGTCTAACCCTAACGGCCCCTCTGAGGACTGCCCGGGCGGAAGCAGGCTGACAGTCCGCTCGTACCCGTCCGCCAAGACCCCGTCCACCCTTATCTTTACATCCGGATGCCCGTCAACCGACAGTACCGTACCGGCCGGAGCCCGCTTGGCCGGCTTGACAAGCGCTTTCCACGAATTATCATTAACCCGTTCGGTAAAGAACAACTCCACAGCCGCGCCGGTGGCGTCTTTCCGGCAGAAAACGCGGGCCGGGATGACCTTGGTATCGTTAAAAACGAGCCTGTCCCCCGCCCTTACGAGGCCGAGAATATCCTTAAATATTAAGTGGTTATACGGGCGGAGATCCCCGTCGGATCCGCCGCCAGTCCCCCGTTTGACGTGCAAAAGGCGGCACCCGTCGCGCTGCGCCAGAGGTTCTTTGGCGATCAGCCCGGGCGGCAATTCGTAGTCGAAGTCGTTAACGTGCATAGTCCGCGCCATCCGTAAAAACATTAAAAATAATATATTATTGCTAATGATGTGTCCCTTTTTGTATATTTACGCAGGTACGCCATAATTTGGGCGGTTGATTTTTTGGGATAAGGACGGTTTGGTATGGGCTTGGCGGTAATCAAGATAGGCGGTTCGACGATAGACGCCCCAGGGCTTCTGCGGGAGCTTGCGGAAGGGGCGGGCGCGCTGCTCTCTTTGGACCATCTCCCGCTGATTGTGCACGGCGGCGGCAAGGACATCGCGCGGGAGCTTGACCGGCTCAACAAGGAGTTCACCTTCGTGGAGGGGATGCGGGTTACCGACGCCGATTCCGTGAAAGTGGTCCAGATGGTGCTTTCCGGCGACGTGAACAAGCGTATCGTCAACGAGATGCTTTTGTGCGGCATCCCGGCGGTGGGGATGAGCGGGGTAGACGGCGGGCTGTTCACGGCGGAGCGGATGCTCGTGAACGGGCAGGATATTGGGTTTGTGGGCGACATTGTGCAGGTGAACTACAAGTACGTGGGGTTCGCGCTCAAGGTCGGGTACATCCCGGTGATCTCCCCCGTTTCGCGCGGGGCCGACGGCGCGATATACAACGTCAATGCGGATTTAGCGGCGAGCGAGCTGGCAAAGGCTATGGAGGCGGAGGATCTGATTTTCATCTCCGACGTGCCGGGCGTTAAGATCGGCGGGTCTGTGCGGGGCGTTATAAAGGTATCTGAGATTGAGGGGCTGATAGCGTCGGGCGAGGTTACGGGCGGGATGATCCCCAAACTGCGAGGGGCCGCGGAGGCGGTTGAGCAGGGTGTGGGGCGTGTGCACATCTGCGGCTGGAACGGAGCGGACACGCTGGCGAACGAGTTGACAGAGGGCAAATCGATTGGAACGGTTATACAAAATTAATCTGAACCTTGATTCACTTGATTAAATGATTTTCTTGATTAAACGTCAAGACATTAAAGTCAAATTCATTTTCTAAGCGTTGACTTTGATTTTTAATCATGTTAATCATTTAATCAAGTGAATCAAGGTTCAGGCAAGAAAGGCTAAGATTCAGGATGACGACCAAAATTACCATGGATATCGACCCGGAGGAATTTTTCGTCCACACCTATAAAAGGGGCGGCGCTCCTATGGTGAGGGGTTCGGGGATGTACCTTTACGACAGCGATGGCAAGGAGTACCTCGACTTCGGCGCGGGCATTGCGGTAAATGCGCTCGGCCACGCGCACCCTGTGCTGCTGGAAGCGCTGAGGAACCAGGCGGAGCTTGTGATCCACTCGTCTAACCTTTATTACAGCAAGGCGCAGATCGACTTCGCGCTGAAGCTTGTGAAGCACAGTTTCGCGAGCAAGGTGTTTTTGTGCAACAGCGGTACCGAGGCAAACGAGGGGGCAATAAAGTTTGCCAGAAAGCGCGGGACGAAGATCTCGGCGGAGAAGTTCCACATACTCTCGTTCTCCGACAGTTTTCACGGCAGGACGTACGGCTCGCTTGGCGCGACCGCGCAGCCCAAGTTTCAGGCCGGCTTCGGCCCGCTGCCCGAAGGCTTCCACTACTCGCCGTTCAACGACATCGAGTGCGCGAAGCTCACGCTCGAAAAGTACGGGTTCGCGGCAATCATCGTGGAGCCGCTGCAGGCGGAGGGCGGGGTAAACGTAGCAGACTCGGAATTTTTGAAATTTTTGAGGGAGTACGCGACAGAGCATTCCATCGCGCTGATATTCGACGAGATACAGTGCGGTACGGGAAGATGCGGGTCGCTGTGGTGCTACGAGCAGTTTGGCGTAGTCCCCGACATTATGACGCTCGCGAAGCCCATAGGCGGCGGGCTGCCGCTCGGGGCCGTGCTTTGCACCGACGAGATAGCCTCGTGCATCTACCCCGGAGACCACGGGACCACGTTCGGCGGCAACCCGGCAGCGTGCGCGCTGGGGGCGCAGATTATCGACATCGTGAGCGATCCGGTGTTTTTGAAAAAGGTACAGACGGGCGGGAATTATCTCAGGGCAAAACTCGAAGCGTTGGCCAAAAAGCACTCGTCAATAGAAGGCGTGAGGGGCATAGGCCTGCTTTTGGGCGTGCGCTTTAAGGATGATCTGGGGCCGATGGTTGACAGGTGCAAGGAAAACGGGCTTCTCGTTGTGAGGGCCAATATGAATACAGTGCGTTTTATCCCGCCGTTGATCGTCGGGCTGGACCATATTGACAAGGCTGTGGATATTTTTGACAATGTGATATCGTCGATGTAAAATAAAAGGGCGGCCCTGCATGGCCGCCCCTACAATGCGTACCGAAAGGAACTATAGATGGAAAAAGTTGTATTGCTGTATTCCGGCGGGCTTGACACGTCGATAATGATCCCGTGGCTCAAGGAGAATTATAACTGCGAGGTGATAGCGATGTGCGCTGACCTCGGCCAGGGCGAAGAATTAAGCGGCCTTGAGGAGAAGGCCATCAAAACCGGCGCGAGCAAGCTGTACATCGAGCATTTGACGGAGGAGTTTATCACCGGCTACATATACCCTACCATGAAAGCCGGGGCCATATACGAGAAAGAGTACCTCTTGGGAACAAGTTTCGCGCGCCCGCTAATCGCCAAACGCGCTGTCGAGATTGCCCACAAAGAGGGCGCGGCGGCTATCGCTCACGGGGCTACCGGTAAAGGTAATGACCAGGTGCGGTTTGAGCTGACCATTATGGCGCTTGATCCCAAATTAAAGATCATTGCCCCGTGGAAAGACAAAAAGTGGACACTCCACAGCCGCGAAGACTGCATCGCCTACGCCGAGGAGCGCAAGATACCAATCTCCCAGAGCAAGAAGCGCATCTACTCAGAAGACCGCAACATCTGGCACATCAGCCACGAGGGCGGTACGCTCGAAAGCCCGTGGAACGAGCCGCCGTCAGACGTTTACACGTTATCGAAAACGATTGAGAACGCGCCGGATAAGGCTGAATATGTAGAAATAGAGTTTGCAAAGGGGAACCCTATAGCGGTCAACGGCAAGGCTATGGGGCCGGTAGAGCTGCTTACGGAACTCAACAAACTCGGCGCGGCTCACGCTGTCGGGCAGGTTGACATGGTGGAAAACCGCCTTGTGGGCATCAAATCGCGCGGCGTGTATGAAACGCCGGGCGGGACCATTCTCTACGCCGCCCACCGCCAGCTCGAAAGTTTAACGCTCGACAGGAGCACAAGCCATCTCAAGGAGACGTTAGCTATACGGTACGCTGAATTAGTTTACGACGGGCAGTGGTTCAGCCAGGTGCGCGAGGCGCTCGACGGATTTGTGGAAGTAACGCAGCGCAACGTTACCGGCACCGTCAGATTAAAATTGTATAAAGGGAACGTGGTTGCCGCCGGCGTTAAGGCCGGCAAGTCGCTTTATTTAGAGGATCTGGCCTCGTTTACGGATACCGAACTCTACAATCAGGTAGACGCTACCGGGTTCATAAAACTGTTCGGGCTGCCCATGAAGGTGGCCGGGCTCGTTAATGGTTGACGCTGTTATCGCCGGCGCTGGTTCGGGTACACGGTTAGGGTACCCTGAACCCAAGGCGTTTGTCGGTCTATGCGGCAAACCGATAGTGTATTATTCGCTCTCAGCGTTCGGTTCACACCCGTCAATCGATAAAATCATCCTCACAGTCCCGCCGTCAATGGTTGATGAATCCCAAAAAATTGTAGGCGGATATGATGAATTCCGCAGCAGGGTATTGATAGTCCCCGGCGGGGAGGAGCGGTGGCAGTCCGTCAAAAACGGCGTGTCGGCATCCACTGCAGAATGGGTACTGATCCACGACGCAGCCCGCCCGTTCGTCACACACGATGTAATCAGTTCCGTCCTTGACATGAGGGACAAATTCAACTGCGTCATCACCGCCACGCCGGAGGTAGACACTATCCGCACATTTGAAGATAACGGGCGGTGCGGGGTAACGCTTGACAGGTCGAAAGTTCTGCGCGTAGGGACTCCGCAGATGTTCCGGCGCGATTTGCTGATGCAGTCATTCGGCCAAATACAAAATATGCAGGCCCCCCCTACCGACGAGGCTGCGTTGTTTGAAAGCCAGGGCATGCCTATAGGGTATTCGTGGGGCGACCCGGTCAATTTCAAGATAACGACGAAGACGGATTTGATGATAGCGCGGGCATTGATTGAAAAAAATCAACATCAACAACGGGATAGAGATGCCTGACAATACTAATCTTGCCCTAAACAAGCCAAGATACTTCACCGCGATAGACGGCATGCGGCTCCTCGCGTCCGTCAACGTAGTCCTCTTCCACCTCCAGTACATTGGCGGGCTGCACGATATGGGCGGCAGCCCGGGGTGGTTCTTCCGGCTCGTTAAGGGGCCGGCGTTCCACGCGAGCCTGTTTTTCATCCTCGGCGGGTTCATCTTTACCACAAAATTCGCGGCAAGCGTAACGGACGGCAGCTTTAAATCGTGGTGGTTCATCAAAAAGCGGTTCTCAGAGCTTTACCCTTTACACCTGATAACGACGCTGACTATGGCGGCGCTCTACCTCATACGGCGCTGGGGTACGGATACGATGGACATCCCCAACCTCATCTGCTCAACATTGATGCACCTCTCTTTCCTCTGGTCGTTCTGCCCCATAGGCACCATGAACCTGAACACGCCGTCGTGGGCGCTGTCGGCGTTTTTCCTGTGCTACGTTCTCTTCGGCCCGGTTCTGAAGTGGGCGCTTTGCATAAAAACGCGCCGCGCCGCGGTAGTGTGGATGGCGCTCTTCACGCTCCCCCTCGCCGCCTGGGGATGGCTGTACGCGGCTGCCGGCCTGCCGAACCACGACAACTACTACCAGTTCTTCCACGGCTTCGCGCCGGTGCGCTTCTTCGAGTTTGGACTGGGCATGCTGCTCGCGCGCTTCATGATGATGCGGGAGGAAAATAAACGCCCCTCCGCAACCGGCGCCATCGCCGGACTGCGGTACGACGCGGTGTTTGTACTGACCGTGGCTCTGATCTTCATCAGCCTGTCGCCGTCGGTCCGGACGAATCCGGCAATAACATGGTTCTCGTACCATGTATTGATGATACCGCTCTACCTGCTTATGATCTACACAGTATCACAGGACAAAGGGATTTTCGCGCGCATCCTGTCTACAAAAATCATACAAAAACTGGGGCGCACCTCCTTCTACCCGTATCTGGCGCACATACCGCTTATATCCGTCATAACGACTTTCTGCGAGCGCGTGCTGGATTACAAAAAATTCCTGCACAGCCCGCTAAACATACTGATATTTATGATACTGCTCTACGGCGTAAGTTATATTTACGTGTACGCGGTGCGTAACAAGCGGCGGGAAAAGAAGAAGGCAAAACTATGTTCATAGACGAAACCACAATCGAAATCAAGGCCGGCGACGGCGGGAACGGCTGTTTCTCCTACGAGAAGCTGAAGTACAAGCCCAAGGGGAAGCCCGACGGCGGCAACGGCGGCAGGGGCGGCAGCATATTCGTAGTGGGGTCGAAGCAGATCCACACATTGCAGGACGTCGCCTACCGCAGGCACTACAAGGCCGAGCGAGGCGCGCACGGCAAGGGAAAGAACCAGGTCGGCAAAAGCGCGGAAGACATTATCATCCCCATACCCTTAGGGACGATTATCTACAACGAGGACAGCGACGAGATACTGCTCGACTGCATCAACGAGGGGCAGCAGGAACTCGTGGCCGAGGGCGGACGGGGCGGACGGGGCAACGCGGCCATAGCCTACTTCCGCAACCCCAACCCCGACCACTGCGAACCAGGTAAGCCGGGGGAAGAGAGGAAACTGCGGCTTGTCCTCAAGGTGCTGGCGGATGTCGGATTAGTAGGGCGCCCAAACGCGGGGAAATCTACGTTCCTCTCCCGCATATCCCACGCCCGCCCCAAAATAGCCGACTACCCGTTCACCACAAAAGAGCCCAACCTCGGCATCGTCAAGAACGAAACCGGCCCCTTCGGCTCCTCCTACGTCGTGGCCGACATCCCCGGATTAATTGAAGACTGCCATAAAGGCAAGGGGATGGGCATCCAGTTCCTGCGCCACATAGAGCGCACGAGCGCCCTCGCCATAATGGTCGAGGCGGCTTCGGAAGACCCCGTAGCCGACGCCAAAGTCCTGCTGAACGAGCTTGAACACTACAGCGCCCACCTCGCGGCAAAGCCCAGGTGCTTTATCCTGACAAAAACCGATATTTTGGCCGGGGACGACACCAAACAGATACCCGATGGCTGGTTAGGGATGTCGGCGGTTACCGGGGACGGGGTCGGCACCGTACTAAGAGAGATCGAGAAATTGCTGATCGGCCAGCCATAGGGCAGTAACCCCAAAAAACTTGCATCACCACCCGCCAAAATGTATTTTTAAGGAGTTAACTCCTTNAAAATGGCAATATTTGAGGATTTGATTCCTTGAAAATGGCAATATTTGAGGATTTGATTCCTTGAAAATGGCAATATTTGAGGATTTGATTCCTTGAAAANGGCAATTTTTGAGGATTTGATTCCTTGAAAAAGGCAATTTTTGAGGATTTGATTCCTTGAAAATGGCAATTTTTGAGGATTTGATTCCTTGAAAATGGCAATTTTTGAGGATTTGATTCCTTGAAAATGGCAATATTCATCAGAAAAGGGGCAGGGTTATGGTAAACAGGAAATTAACGGACGTGCTAAAAAAGCGTCTCGGCGACGGTAAGGCTATTGTAATTATGGGTGCGAGGCAGGTGGGCAAAACCACGCTGCTCAAATCCATGTTTAAAAGCGACAATTCAGCAATGTTCCTCAACGGCGACGAGCCTGACGTGCAAAGCACCTTTGAGAACGCGACGTCAACCGCGCTTAAACAAATATTCGTAAACAAAAAATACATCGTAATAGACGAGGCGCAGCGTATAAAAAACATCGGGCTGAAACTAAAGCTTGTCACCGACTCCATCCCGAACGTAAAACTGTTCATATGCGGGAGCTCGTCGCTCGATCTGGCCAATAAAATAAACGAGCCGCTCACAGGGCGCAAATGGGAGTACATGATGTACCCGCTGTCGTTTGACGAGATGGCCAAACACCACGGGCTTTTAGAGGAAAAGCGGCTTATCCCGCACCGGTTAGTCTACGGGTACTACCCGGAAGTCGTAACGAGCGCCGGGGACGAAAAGGAGATACTGAAGCAGCTCTCCGACAGCTACCTGTATAAAGACATCCTGATGTGGGAGCAGGTCAAAAAGCCTGAAAAACTGGTAAAACTGCTCCAGGCGCTGGCATATCAGATAGGCTCACAGGTATCATACGCCGAGTTAAGCGGCCTGTGCGGGCTCGACGCCAAAACCATCGAGAGGTACATATCGCTCCTTGAGCAGTGCTACGTGATTTTCCGGCTCTCAAGTTTCAGCAGAAATTTGAGAAATGAGCTGAAATTCAGCAAAAAAATCTATTTTTACGACAACGGAATACGAAACTCCCTGATCGCGAACTACTCCGCGGCGCAAAGCCGGCAGGATATAGGCAATTTGTGGGAGAACTTTCTGGTATCGGAAAGGAAGAAGCGAAACAGCTACGGCGAACACTGGTGCAATTCGTGGTTCTGGCGCACAACCGAGCAGAAAGAGATAGACTATATAGAAGAAGCGGACGGGAAAATAAGCGCGTTTGAGTTTAAATGGAACGACAACGCGAAATACAAAACCCCTGCGCAATTCGCGGACGCATACCCAAACGCCGCGCTCAAAATAATCTCGCCGGGTAACGCCGAGGAGTTTATGCTGTGAACGAAAGTACAAGCCCTGCCGCATAGTACCGTGCATAGGCGCGCTGTCAGAACGGCTGGCCCAGGTCGAAATGCAGCTCCCAGGCGCTCTCTCCGGGGCGCTTGTCTATTTTGAACCCCATATCCAAGCGCGCCACGAGTTTTATTGGCGTATCGACCCGCAGCCCCGGCCCTATCGACCATCTTATGCCGTCAGCCAACCCCTGTAGAGATTTGACATCAGAGAAATCGGACCATACGTTCCCGGCGTCTAAAAACACCGCTCCGTTGAACCACCAGTAGAGCGGGAAGCGGAAGTCGGCAAGGTTGGCGAATACGTAGAAGTTCCCCGTGAGCGGGTCGTTTCCGCCGGGTATTACCGCCAGTTTGTTGACAGGGAACCCTCTTACCGTTGTGCTTCCGCCGCCGTAAAACTGGCTTTGCACGGGCACAACTTCGCTCTCGCCGTAGGGCATGGCGTATCCGGTGCGCAGGGCCATGGAGAGGAAGTATTTTGACTGGCGGCTGAAGTAGACGCGGTTGTCGAGCGTGACCTTGAGGAACTGGTTCGATTTGCCGCCGAATACGCCGGCTACCTCTACCCCAAGGTGCGTGTAGCCGCCTTTTGTGGGGTTGAAGAGGTCGTTGCGCATATCGTAGCTTACGTCCCAGCCAATGCTCT
The DNA here is from genome assembly GCA_009786575.1 of Chitinispirillia bacterium. Classification (GTDB taxonomy): domain Bacteria; phylum Fibrobacterota; class Chitinivibrionia; order Chitinivibrionales; family Chitinispirillaceae; genus GUT77. The sequence continues at coordinate 9,600 of WQRV01000032.1, forward strand.
GCGTTGGGTATTTGGGTATGCCGATTGGGCCGTCGTCATCGGTTTGCGGGGCCCTGATCCAGCGCACCTCTTCCCACTGGCTCCAAATCTGGTAGAGGAAGTTGTAGTCGGTCTGCCGGCCCAACGATACGCGTATGCCCTCGAATTCGCCTCTGTAAAGCTCGGCGTTGTCGTACCTGTTGTAGTAGACTTTTGTGTCGAACTGGAGCGGCATGTAGAGGAACCACGGGATGACGTATACCGCCTCGGCGCTTTGCAATATCGGCGATACTTTGCCGGCGAGCGTCATGCCCTGGCCAAGGCGGAACATGTTGCGGTACGTGGCGCTCCCCGATACGCGCGGGCCTTCGTCGGAACTGTAGCCAACGCCGCCCTGGAGGCTGAAGAACTCGGTGGGGCTAACGCGCACGCGCACATTGTACGCGCTGTCGGGCAACTCCGCCGCCTTGCGGGTGGTATCGAAGCCGGGCGATACTTGTACGTAGTTGAAGAGGCCGGTGGTGTAGAGGCGGCGCTCCGACTGCCGGATCGTGCGGAGGCTGAGCGTATCGCCGCTGCGGAACGCCAGTTCTCGCTTGAGGACTGCGCCGGCGATCCCCTTGTTGCCCTCCAGTTCTACCTTGCAGGCCACGGCCTTGGGCCCCTCTGTGACGTTGAATGTTACGCTCGCCAGAGTATTGGCCGTGTCGAAGTCTAATGATGGGTCTACAGACGCCGCCAGAAATCCGCGTTCCCCTAAGAGCTCCTTTATCTTGCGGGCGTCCTGCCGCACGTCCTGGTGGATCAGCGGCACGCCGGGCCTTGTCGCCAGCCTGCGCAGTTCGACCGGTTTCAGCTCGTACTTGTCGGAGAGTACTGTAACATCGCTCACGTGCGTGCGCGGGCCCTCTTTTATGTTTATGTGGAGGCTCACGTGCCGGCTCGTGCTGTCCCTGACGATCCTCTCCGTCTTTACCTCAACAGATTCGAACCCGAGGTTCCTGTAGAACGCGCGCAGCACGCCGAGGTCGGAGTTCATCAGAAAGTAGGTGAAGCGGGCCGGGCCGTTTGGCCACGACTTTGGCCGCAGTTCCATCAGGCTTAGGAGGTCGCGGGACTTGTACGATTCGTTGCCATTGAAGGCGATGGATTGGACGTGCCAGATACGGCGCTGGCGTTCGCGCTGTTCCTCACGGGCGGCGCGGCCGTCCCGGTTGGACTGCGACCTGCCGAAGCGCTGCGTTGGCTGGCCCGAAGCCGCGCTGTCGGGAACCGGCGGTTCCGGCGGTTCGATCTGCTCCGCATGCTCTTCACCTTCGGGGCCGGCCTGGCGCGGCTCGCGCAGCGTCTCCTGCTCTTCCTGGACGCGCTCGGGGTGGAACCACCCCTGCGCGTATGCTGACGGCAGACAGAGAGCGATGGCCGTACAAGTTATCAATATTCGTGTTGATTTTATCATAGCGCGCCTCACCTGCTGTACCTGAAGATGAGGTCCAGCGCGTTCTCCCCGTCGCTCGTCGTCTGCCCCTCCAAGTAAAGGTTGGGCAGCAGCCGGTACTGCGCTGTCACTTTACCGCCTGTCAACTTGACCGTATTCGTTTCGGCTGTAACATTCAGCCGCGACGTGATCCGTTTCGACACGCCTATTGTTGCGCCTGCCCCCTGCCCTCCTCCGCCGAGCGCGCCCACTACGTCGCCGCTAACGCTCACCCTGTCCAAGTTCAGCATTTTTTCGAGCCTGCGCGCGCCGAGTCCTATAAACGGCTGCGCGGCGAGGTTGAGGGCGCGGTTGCCGAAGTCGCTCCCCATGCCGCCCATCCTCTCGCCGAACGTGAGGATGCTTAAAATGTCGAGCTCGCTGAGCGCAGGTTCGGAAGTAAAGCGCACTACAGGGCTCTCGAGCGTCCCCGTGAGGTTGAGCGTAATGGTGAACTGCTCCGCCCTCGAGTTGGGCGAGAAGGTCACCACGTCCGATTTGGCGGTGATCTTGAGGTTCGGGTTGATCGCAACCATCTCGGGGTTGAAGAGCGTGCCCTCGGTTATCATGAACTTGCGGTCTAAGTAGTAAACGAAGCCGTCGCGCACCCTGATCTCCCCCACTATGCCGGGCTCGTCGGCCGTACCGCCGATGGTAATCCTGCCGTCTAAGAGGAGCGTCCCCATGTTCATGTCGATGTTCATGTTGTTGGCGAGATCGAGGTCTACCCGCAGCAGCACCGATTGCAAAAACGGGTTTGGCGCGCGGCGGACATCGCTGCTTATCCGCATCTGGTCGGCCATCTCGAAGACGTTGAGGTCGCGCGTGTAGGCCGTAGGCGCGAGCGCCGCCCTGCCGCTGACTATGATGTCGTTGCCCCGGTCGTTTATCCGCAGCGTTGCGCTCTGCACGCCCACGCTTACCACCTCGGGCAGCTCGAAGTCCAGCCCGGCGGCGTTTACGCGCAAATCCATGTCGCGCAGCCCGTCGAGGCCCCAGAAGACCCGGCCCGACCCGTTTATCGCGCCGCGCCCCCACTTGACAGAGAATTTATCCAAATCGGCAATGTTGCCGTGGAGCCTGAGGCTCGCGTTTATAGGCCCGAGATTCGGTGTAATGTCGGGAAGCGCAAGCTCAAGGCCCGACAGAGAGAGCGTGCCGTCCGCCCAGGGCCTGCCGTCCATACCGTAGACCACACCGCTGCCGTTGATCAGGCCGTTGTTCAGCCTCGTCTGCACCAGCCGTGAAAAGAGCGCGGTCGGAAGGTTGTCTATGCGGTACTGCGCATAGAAATTCCTGTTGTAAAACAGCGAGTCCCGCCCGCTGTGGAGCATCTCGGCGGTGATGTTTACGCTGCCGCCGTCCCTGAAGACGAAACGCGCGAAGTCTATGGAGAGCGTGTCTATACCCATGCGGCCCCTTATTACGCCGCCGTCAACACGCAAAGGCGGCATCTCGGCCCCTCCTAACGCGGCGGTAAACGTGACGTCCGGCTTCTCAGGCGTACCGGAAAAGCCCGCGTTCAGGTTCAACCCGCTTACGCTGATGTTCTGCGGCGCAAGCTTAACCTCAGCGGCGGGCAGCGTGAAGTTCCCGCTCAGGCCCCAGCCGTGCCCCACGTTCGAGAGCGAAACGTCAAACGCCGCCGCGCCGGTTATTTTGAGGCCGGGGCCCAAATAGTTCGCCGCATCCTTTATGTTGAACTTCTCGGCGGCCGCTCCAACAAGCGCCCGCCGCCCACCCGAACCGTCTATCTTCCATCCCTCAGACGGCAGGAGCGGCACCCTCGCCTTAAGCTCGACAGGCCCCGATTTCCTGCCCACACGCAGCATCGCGGCGGCGCTCGCGAGCGAGTCGGAAAGCATGGCGTCGCCGATTACCGAATAAACGCTGTGGCCGGAGTAGCTCGGCTCCTCAAGCCGGAAGTTCACACGCGCGGCAGGGTTGCCGGGCGTCCCGGAAAAATCGCCGGTAAGCGACACAACTCCTTTAACCCGGTGCTTCTCCGGTATCCAGGGATCAAAAATGTCGAGCGGCACAGAGGTAATCCGGCACTCCCCGTCAATGGCGTTGTCCCGCACGGTTCCCTTAGCGTCAAGCTTTCCGGCGGCAGTCCGCTTTTCCCCTTTACGCTCCGTGAAAAGTTCGGCGGTAATCGCGGCCTCCATAGCGGAATCCGCCGCAGACGGCATCTTGAACCGCCCGCTGCTGTAGAGCGACGTACCCTTACCGCGCAAATACAGATTGTTCCAGCGCAGCATGCTGTTCTCAAGCGACGCGAAGCCGGATGCCGTATCCAGCGCATACTGCCCGTAGCTCAACGCCCGGCCGCGGAACCGCGCGCTTACGGCCGGAGACTCAAAGCCGCCCCTCATAGAAAAGTCCGCCCGCACATAACCGTGCGCGGGCCCTATTTTGAAGAACGGCGCAATGGAGTCTACCCAGCCGGAGACGATACCGTCGGCCCTGCGCAGGTTCAGCTTTCCATTGCCGAGCGTGATATGCGCCTCTATAGAGTCGGCGTTTATGCCGCGCCACCGCAGCCCGTCGCCCTTCAGCTCGGCGGATACCGAAAAATTGGCAGGGTCGTTGAAGTTGCCGCCGAACTCGCCGGCGGCGGTGAGGGAACCCCTGACGCGCTCTTTCGCTAAGGTCATCACTATCGCCGACGGGTCGGGCATATCCGCATTTACATCCCCGTTCAGCGCACCGGTGGCCAGATTGACGCTGCCATTCCCCTTAACGCGGTTCCCGCCCCAGCTGCCATCAATAGTCCAGCTGTTCCCTTTGATATGCGACGATATGCCGATATTCCCGCCGGCCAGCTCCGCGCCGGATAGCTCCGCGGTCAGGTCCATCGAAGTGGGTATCTCAAAACACCGCCCCACTGCCCTAACGCGCACATCCCCCTTGTCAACCGCGAGCGGGAAGCCGAAATTCAGCTCTTTTGAAACCTTCGGGACATCCAGCCTGTTCAGCGCGACAATCGCCGAATAGTCCCCAAATACGAGAGAGTCCATCAAATTCTTCATTTCGATAGACGCGGTAACGTCGAACCTGCCGAGGTCGCAGGCCCCGCGGATGCGCGCGTGCCCGTACTCGTCGCGGCCGAATACGGCGTCTGCGTCAAACGAGCTCAATTCGTACCCGCGCACCGTAACCCCCGACCCCCTGACCTGCGCCGCCCAGACAGGTTCAAACAATTTCCCCTTGTAGGTGGCAGTCCCCTCCAGAAAACCGCCGCGGCCCAGATCGTCGAAGTATTGGTAGAGTATCGGCACCGGCTTGATGGACGTTATAAACTCAGCGCGCAGGTCCCACGGCCCGTCCGCAAAATACGATAACCGGCCGCCGGCGGTCACCCTCGTCCCCGATCCGCGAAGCAACAACGACTGCACGTCAATCCCCCGCCAGGTAATAACGCACGATGCCCCGATGGTGTCTATATCGCCGCTCCACCAGGGGCTCGTGTACGAGCCGCCGGGAACCCGCAGCACGACCGAAAACGAATCGAGCGAGTAGAACCGCGCCCGCGCCGAGGCGTTGCGGATCTCACCCACCATGTCGTTGCTGAAATCCCGGTAAACCGCGTTGATCCCGTCGATCCGCGTGCGCCCGATGAGGACCTTCCACTCCCAGTCGCCGGGATCCGGCAAATGCGGCGGGATATGCCTGTTCTTCCGCGCCAGATGCTTCTCCGCAGCTGCAGCCGCGGAGTCCGAAGCCGCCGCGGCCATCGCCTCGTAATAGTTAGTGGGGATAAACGGGATCATTATCCTGCTGTCCGGCTCCATCACAATGTGCCCGTGCACGTCCGTCACCCGCGCCGACGTAATGCGCACCCGCTTGAACAAAAGCGCCGGGATCCAGTAGTTCGCACGCACGTGCCCAACGTAAATCGAATCGCCGTGCTCCGACCGGCCCACCGCGCGCAGCCCGTAAACATTAACGTACGACAACAGGTTCGACTCCACCCGCTCAACCGTAATATCCCCGTGGAAAAAACCCTGTATCTGCTCCTCGGCAAACCGCACTGCGCGCTCCTGAACGGAGGGGAGGCATATTACGTAGTAGGAGACGAGGCTGAGCACAAACAGCAATACCGCCAGCGACAGCACTATCACCGACGGCAAGATTATAGCAAGTTTGAGCCTGTACTTCAGCACCTGCATGGCGCCTTTTCTCCATTTTTTGGGTATACCATTACAAAATAAATATACTACAATACACACTACGCGCGCGCGTATATATGTAAATTTATCGTCTCCGGGCAGAAAAATGATGAGAAATTTATTCAAAAAAAGGAACGCTGCCGTTGCCTAAGAACCCTATATTATTGGCACAATCAGAATTTTACATTATATTGCATGGCAATTAATTTGACTGTGAGGGATCGAGATTCACCGGGATTATGTTTTGCCGGCGCGGTAAATGGAATCTCCCGGCACCGCGGGAATTATATTGTTGTTATGATCGATACCCTGCTCATCCCCGCCGCCCTCTACGCCGAGACGCACTTCCGCTTCTTCGGCCTAACGCCCAGCGCCCTGTTCCGGCGGGAGCCGGAGGTCGTGTTCGACCTGCCGCGGCGGTTAGTGAAAGGCTACGGGCTGCCCCTTACGCTGCTGGTTAACGATATCCACCAATACCCCGTCTGCATCGAATCGGTACAGGTAACTATTTCAAGGATTGGCGGCGGGAAGCCGGTACTGGCGGAGTTTGACCGGGGGCAGGTTGCCGAATCGGAGATAGATCACCCCCTTAAAAGCCGGATGGGCGCGTATGTGCTTACAGTCCCGCGGGAAAAATTGGGGGCGGAGGACGGCGGGGAGATATTCGTCAACGCCTGCCTGCGGTACCGGAGGGTCAACAAAAAGGGCGTGCCGGCAGGGAGCGTGCGTACGGCGCTTAACGATAATCTGGTAACGTCTACAAAATATTCGTACAGGTGCATCATGGCGGATGATGATTATCCGGGCTCCGGCTGCTGTACGTTTGGGGATACGCACTGCCACTCGCAGTTTTCGCGGAGCCACGTGGAGTTCGGGCCGCCTTTGGGAGTAATAGGCCGGGTTGCGGAGGCAAGCGGGCTGGGGTTTGCGGCGGTGACCGACCACTCGTATGACCTTGCTTGCGACCCCTATAATTTTTTGCGGCAGGATAAGGATTTGCGGCTGTGGGAGATGTACAGATCGTCGATAAATGATTATAAGGGGGCGGCGGTATTGATCCCGGGCGAGGAGGTCTCCGTCCTCAACTCAAAGGGTAAAGTCGTGCATTTGTGCGGCCTGGGGGTCAGCGAGTACATACCGGGGACGCTTGACGGGGCGCGAAAGAATACCCACATCAAAAAGCAACTGTCGATTGATGAGGCCGCAGATGAGATAGCAAGGCAGGGCGGGGTCGCATTCGCGGCGCACCCGGGGTCCAGGGCCGGGCTGATGCAGCGGATTTTTCTGAAACGGGGGGTGTGGAGCGACGCCGACATCGGCGAAAAACTCGGCGGCGTCCAGGCGGTCAACAGCGGATTCTTTGATTCGTGGCTGCGCGGCAAATCTTTGTGGATCAATGCGCTGCAGCGCGGGCTTAAAGTACCTTTACTGGCGGGGAGCGATGCCCACGGCGACTTCAACCGGTACCGGGCAATCTCCGTCCCCTTCCTGCAGATACACGAAGCCGCCGAACGGTACATGAGTTTTGCGAGGACGGGGGTCTACGGCAAGTTGGTTGACGCGAGGGAAATTATCGGCGGGATAAGGGACGCGGAAACATTTATTACCAACGGGCCGTTCCTGTCGATCTGCGGCAGCCGCCATCCGAACATATCATTAATCGGCAATAAAAAATCTGTCGGCATTGATGACGCGAAGTACCTGTGCGTGCGTGCTGTCAGCACCAAAGAGTTCGGGCCGTTGGGCGTAATACGGGTTATGGCGGGGCGTCTGGGCACTGCGGCGGAAGAGATGGTCGTCCGGGAAATCATGCCCGGCAATACTTTTGAGGTATCAATCCCCATCCCAGCCGGCGCCATCTCTGCTCCCTGCTACCTGCGGGCGGAAGCCCACGGCAAGACCCCGCGGGACCTGCCGGCCACCGCGGCTACGAGCGCGTGCTTTGTCGGGTATTGATATAAGGCCCCGCGGTTAAATGTTGCTCCCGCACCGCCCACCGGCTGCACGACAGCCGTGATGCCGGGGTGCAGTGCGGGAGCAACATTTAACCGCGGCTTCAATATCATCCGGTCACCACCGCCTGTCCTTCGACTGATACTTCAACCCGCAGGACGCGCAGGTGATGCTGGCGCCGTACGTGTGGTTGAGGTAGCCGCAGCACGGGCACGACGCGCACGACGGCAGCACTCCCCCGGTCACCTCCCCCATCTCGGAGTCGCTCAGTTCCCGCTCAGCCCCGCCATCAATCTCCTCATCCATACCCACCCCCTGCTTATTGAAGACACAATTAAATATTATACCCGCACCGCGGCACAGGTATGATATTTAATCGTATAATCTATAAATATACGAACCGGCGCGCGCAAAAAAGCAAATATTATCGAAAATCCATTTTTTTCAGCATTTTGCGGCAAATTATTATATATTATTTATTGAAGAAACGGTTAAATATTATACCCGCGCCGCAGTGCAGCTGCACAACAGCCGTGATGCTTGCACCACGGCGCAGGTATAATATTTAACCGGTGAATCTATAAATAATATGCGGCCCCGCAAGGGCCGGTGCGGAAACATCCGCATTAAAACAAACGGGCGGCCGGGAGCCGCCGCCTGTTCATATATATAATTAAAGCGTGGGGGCGCAAAATGACGTATAACCGCAATAAAGCGAAACTAATGCCGGCGGCGGTGTTTACCGCTGTTTTGGGGTTCATCCTGTTGTCCGCGGCGGAAGTTGGGGCCGTGGATTACAACTGGGGCAGCCTGCTGAAGAACAACGACGCATGGTTCGCCGGCGCGGAGGCCAGGGCTATCGGCGATTCCATCGTAAAATACCAGCTGACGGACGGCGGATGGCGGAAGGCTATGGACGACGTGAGCCAGACCGGCGAGTGGGGCAAGTCTACGGTGGATAACGACGCCACTACGTCGCAGATCAACTTTTTGGCGCGGCTGTACAGGCAGAACAACACCGCCAAGTACCTCACGTCCTGTCAGAATGGCATAGACCTGTTGCTGGCCAAACAATATTCAAACGGCGGCTGGCCGCAGGTCTTCGGCGCGGCCGCCGGATCCTACCACACCCACATCACGTACAACGACGGCGCAATGGTGAAGATACTCGACCTCCTTAAAGCGGTCTCGGAAAAGAGCGGCAGTTTCACCTTTATAGACAACGACCGCGCCGCAAAGGCAAAAAACGCGGTTGACAAGGGGGTAGACTGCATCCTCAAAACGCAGATCACCTTTACAAGCGGAGAATACAGCGGGGAAAAAACCGCGTGGTGCCAGCAGCACAATTCATCCACCCTCGCCCCGGCGGGAGCAAGGGCGTACGAACTGCCATCCGTCAGCGGCAGCGAGAGCGTGGGGATCGTAGACTTCCTCAAGAAATACCACACATCACTTGGAAATAACCAACGGCTCGACGTCGTCCGCGCCATAAACTCGGCGGTCGAGTGGATGGATAAGGTGAAAATAACGGGGAAAAAGGTAGAGAACATCACAACCAACGGTGAGGCCGACCGCAGGGTGGTTGACGACCCCAGCTCTACTATCTGGGCGCGTTTCTACGAACTTCAAACAAACAGGCCCATCTTCGCCGGCCGCGACGGCATCATCAAATACTCCCTCGCAGAAATCGAGCAGGAGCGCCGTGCGGGGTACGCCTACTACGGGAACTGGCCCGGCAGCCTCATAAAGTCCGCCCCCATACCCGAACCGCCGGATGTTGATATCGGGCCCCAAGTACCTGTAGGCATCTACATCGGCAGCGGGACGTTTGTTGACAGCGTGACAGTGTTCGACCTGTTAAACGCGCCGGCGTGGTCAATAAAACAAAACTTCTCTTCAGGCGCCAAAGCCTTCGGCGACCGTGAGTTCACAACCGGCCCCGTACCGTCGAACCTGCAGGGCGCGGAGTGGATCAGCACGTCAATGGCATCAAGGACGCTGGCAGCCGAGGCGGTCGTCCGCTTCAAAATGAAAAAATCAGGGATTGTACACCTTCTATACGAAGACAGAGTAACCGCAAAACCGGCGTGGGTCGCCGAAAGCGGATTTACCGCAACGAAACAAACTATAACGGTTTACGAAAGCGAATCGTTGCCCCGCTACTTTACCGTCTACATCAAAAAAACAGCGGCCGGCGATACCATTACAATGGGCGCAAACTCAGGCGACGGCATGACCTCGTGCATGATGTACTTCATGGCCTTTACAGAGGACCAAACATCCTCAGTTTTCTCAAGGGTTCAAGCCGCAAACCACTCGTTAAAGATATCGAACGCCGGGAAGGGCGGGGTAATCAACGTCAACTATTCTATAGCGGACAGAAGCCCCGTGCGGCTTGACCTCTTTGACATCAGGGGAAACAGGGTCAGGACGCTGATCAACACAACCAAAAACGCGGGCGCGTACAGCGAGAACATCCGCATAAACGGATTAGCGGCGGGAGCTTATGTAGTCAAATTAAATGCAGGGCCTCAAATATTGCGGGAGCGGGTACTGATCGCGAAATAATCCTGATCCGTCCGTCTTACCGCCGGCGCACATATCCGGCGGTGAAACGGACGGACACGCCGCATTTACGTTTCCTGCGCACCGGCCTGCCCGGTCAACTCAAATTTGACGTTGTTTTTGACCGCGTAGACATGCCCGCGCGAATCGCTCTTGCACCGTATCACTACGTTGTTGCACCGGAAAAACGCGTTGTTCCCGACCTCTTCTATATTATCGGGGATAGTCACCGTCCCCAAACTCATACAATCCATAAACGCGCCCCAGCCGATATTTGCCACGCTGCCGGGGATGGTTATATCCTTCAGCCGCTTGCAGTCCGAGAAGGCGTAGCACTCAATCCCCGTCGCACCGCTTGGGATGACCACGCTCTCCAAACTCTCGCACCCGGCAAACGCCCCCCCGCCAATGCCCGTTATGCCGTCCATTATCGTCAGGTTTTTCAGGTTAACACAGTACTTAAACATATTGTCGCTGATAAAGAACACGCTCCCCGGCACCGATATGCTCTCCAAACTCTCGCATACCACAAACGCCCCGTTGCCTATCCCCGTCATCCCGTCGGGGATCGCCACGCTCTTTAAATTTTTGCAATACGCGAACGCGTACTCCCCTATCGTGGTCATCTCGGTGGGGATGACAACGCTCTCGAGGCTCTTGCAGCCCGAGAACGCGAAATCGCCTATGTCCTTCACGCTGTTGGGGATTACCACGTTCCTCAGTTTGGCGCAGTCGGCAAACATCCAGTCGCTAATGAAAATCACCTTGCCCGGTATATTCACGCCCCTGAGGTTGGCGCACCCGCAGAACGCGTGGTTGCCAATGCTCTTTACGCTGTCGGGGATTGTTATGCTCTGCAGGTTACGGCAGTCGGAAAAAGCCCACTTCCCTATGCGCTCCACGCCGCCTGGGATGGTCACGCTCACGATGTCGTCGCGCCCCTGGAACGCGTAGTCGCTTATGCGCGTGCACCCATCGGGGATGTCGATTGTATTGCCGGTAATTTCGTCGGCGGCCTCCTGCGTGAGGACGCCCATCGGCATGTTCGGGGCGCTGCCGCCGTCGCCGTACGCGGCGGCCCGCAGCGCGCGCTCGGCCGCTATGGGGGTGTAGCCCAGCGCCTCGGCGAAGTAGTTGACCATCCCGCAGGCGGCCTCTTTCATCATGGCGTACTCGTCGGATAGCTGGGAAGCGGCGGTTTTCATGACGTATTCGCGCTCTTCGTCGCTTTTATCTTTGAGGTAGTAGAGCGAGCGCGGGATGTTGACGCTGAGCGCCAGATAGAGCAGCTTCGCCGTCCGGGTATCGTTGGGCATGGCCTCGCCGATCTGCGCGGCGAGCTGCTGCGGCTCGAGGAATATCTCGTCGCCGTGCTGCCGGACGATGTCGGCGATAACATTGCCGGAGGATGCCGGCATACTCTTGCAGCAAAACGGGCAGTTAGATATCTCTCTCCCGGCCGGCGGAAACCACTGCCCGCCGCAAATATCGCATTTCATACAGTATCCCTCGCTGATCCGGGGCAACGGACAGCCCTCACGGCCACCATCATCAATCCGTACCGTCAAATAAAACACCTATATATAAGCATACAATAATCCCAAAGCAAAAAGCAAATTCGCGGGTCAGAAATTCTCAAACGCGTACTGGTTGCCCCCGTAGTGCCTCGATCTGGCCAGCGCCGTACCGGCCCGCTCTAAGTAGCCGCCGGCGTCCGGGTATTGCCCCGGGGCGCCGGTCGCCCCGCCTATGGAGACCGTAACGTAGGCCCCCGCGTAACTGTGCGCGTGCGGGATGCAGCAGTCGTGCACCCGACGCAGCAGCCGCTCGGCCGCCTGCCGCGCCTCTTCCTCGCCGGTGTTGGGCAGCACAGCCACAAACTTATCCCCGTCGTAACGCGCCACAAAGCACCCGTCCCCGTCCATGCAGTGGTTTAGCGCCGCGGCCACGCCACGCAGGCAGTTGTCGCCCATATCCCGGCCGTAGGTATCGTTGTAATTTTTGAAAAAATCTATATCTACCACAAGCACGCTCAGCTTGCCGCCCGACTTCGACAGCTCCCCCAGCGTTTCCTTCACCGATTCGTCAAAATAGCGCCTGCTGTGAATCCCTGTCAACTCGTCAACAATAGTCATGTTGAGGAACTCGCCGAGCGTCTTAACCTCTTCATCAGCAGCGCTGTGCGGCCTCTGGTCCCAGCCCAGCGCGAGCTTGCCGATCTTCTTTACCATGTGGTAGAGCGGCCCCAAAAGCTTTATCAGGAATATATTGAAGACGACGAATACCAGAAATATCACCCCCATCATAACCGCGAAAAGGGCCGTCATGCCGTTATTCAGCGTATCGGCGATGGTATAGCTGTGCACCGCGGCCACGTACCAGTCCAGCGCCGGGATACGGGCGAGCGCCGCCATCCCGCGCATCCCCTCGTCCCGGATCTCAAAAAACTTTATATCGCCGGCCTTTAAATCCCCCATGCCCGCCAAGATATCCGCCCCGATACGGCCAAGCTCCTTATCTATGCCCACCTTGCCGGCGGCGAGCCCGTGGTCGCGCGCCCCTGTGATCTCCCCCAGATTGTTGAAAAAGTAGAGCTTGGCGCCCCCGCCGTAGCTCTGATATATGGTGTCGATGAAACTCGAAAGGTTCATGCCGGTGCCCAGTATCCCAAGCGGCTCCCCGCCGGGGCCGGAAACCGGCGCGTTCATCCAGATGTTCGTCACATCAAGATGCGGGTCGTAGTCGATGTTAAAATTATACTTTTCAGTCTCGTACATCGTCATGTTGTACCAGTAGAGCGCGGTGTCGGCAGGGTCAACCGTGTAGGCCTCCTTACCGTCCAAAATGAACTTCCTGTCCCTGTCGTTCACCCAAAAGAGCGAGCCGGTAGAAAGCATGTCACGGTACCCGTCAATATCCCTGAGCGTAATCCCGGCCATACCGGAATCGCCCGGATTCATGAAATACCGCTGTATCACCGGGGATGTGGCCATCTTGAGGACTATGGCGATGTCGCTTCCAACCCACGCCTCAAGCTTGTGCCGCTCAAGCTCCACCGTCTGCACCAGATCGCCGCGGGCGCTGTTCTGCCTAAACTCCAGCATTAGCAGCACAAACGCGACTGTGCCGGAAACCAGAATTATCAGAAACAATACCGACGAAAACGCAATAAAACGACGGCGCATAGCCGCCTGGCGCTTGCGTGAAACCGGCACAGACATTATACTCTCGTATGCCATTTTATCCCTTCCTCGCTGCAATTATGGCATTTCATACGGTTAAATATAGATTATTGCTATAGAGATATGCAAATTTGGAGTGCGGAGTTTTTGATTTGTAACTCCAAACCCCACACTCCAAACTCCAAACTTACCTCGTAAGCGGCTCGTGCAGCAGGTACAGCCACAAATTATGCAGCAGCGGCTTCCCGTCCCCCGAGAGCGGGGTGTCGGCGTCCATACATAAGGCATTGTGGTAGTTAGACTTAACCCTGTCTAATTGCGCCGGCTTTATAGATGTGATGAGGGTGTTGGAGTGCGCGTAGGGCCTGCCTGTAACGTCAATGTTCACCACCGGCGCAATATCCTTTAACCCAAAGGCGTTCCAGTATTTGCGCATGGGCGCTATTGGCATGGTACGGTCCTCGGTGTGGGCAACGGCGAAAAACCTCTCGAGCCGCGTATTGCCGTTGGCGTGGATCCACCCCCCCGCCTTATCCTGCTGGAAACTGTAGTCCATAGACGCGAACATGATTACCCCAGCCGTGCTGTAGTACTTGCCGAGCATGGCCGCGTGCCCCCCGCCCTGAGAGTGGCCGCCCAAAAGTATCCGCGACCAGCGCGGCACGTCATGCGCGGTGAGGTACTGGTCCCAGCCGTCCATCGGGTACTGGCCGGCGAGGTATTGCAACAGCTTGACGAGCCGGTTCTCGGCGCTGTTGGCAGGGCTCACGCTCACATGCGGCGAAAAGTTGGTCCCGAAAAGTATCTCGCGCCGCATGTCCTCGTAGCAGTCGAGGCTGCGGCTGCGCGCGCACTTGGCGTTCACCGAAACATCGTTCACATACTGCAAACTGATGACGTGGAACCCCTGCCCGGCGGCGGTCTCGCAGAGCATCTTGTAGTTGGAAGCGCGTGACGACGTCCCCGGAAAGAAGAGGAACAGCACCCCGCGGTTCACCACCCACGGGTTGTGGACAACGTAGTGCTCGTGCGGCGCACTTGTTATAGCCGGGTCCGTCTCCGCCGGGAAAATCAGGTACCCGCGGCCAAACGCGGGGCCGGCCCACAAAAATACCAGCACGGCCAAAACGGGAATAGCTGTATGGCGAGACGCGAGCGTCAATGTATAAACTCCACTCCGGTAGTCTTGTCCTCACGCTTACGGAACCCGGTGGGCTCAAACATGGCACGCACAAAATTCCGCGAAACCTCCTCCCAATCGCCCGCCGCGGCCTCCTCCCGCGAGATGGGCGTGTCCGCCTTCACCCGCCCGTAGCATATCGGTCGCAGCTCACGGTTGTCCCACAAAACAAAACTCGCCAAATAAACCAGTTTACGCGCGTTGGAGAGGTAAAGCCCGTGCTGCGCGCGCTCCTGATAGTAGGGGTCGGTCTCGGTGCCAATCCGGATTTTGTCCAAAAACAGAACCAAAGCGGCCTCCCTCTCGCCAAAAGCAAACTTCGTCCCCTTGTCTGGGATCTCTAACGTAATGTCCTCGTCCGCCGTCCTGAAAAAATCTTTCGTAACCAAATAATCCTGAACAACTGCCGAATCGAACACCTCCTTAACGTCAATTTCTCCGGCAATATCCTTCATTAGCTGCGCCCTGAAGAAATCTATAGCGTGCCGCTCAGCGCTCACGCCGGTATCAGAAGCCAGGGCCCCAAGCGATTTTCTGAGATCTCCTGTATAAATAATATTTGGTGATTTGTCAAGCACTACCAGGGCCAGCTCGGCGTTAATGGCGAACTGCCTCTTGTAGCCGGGCGCAACAATAACTTTAGTAGCCCCGCCGCCGCAGCCGGACAGAAGCGCCAGAGACGACAGTACGGCCAAAACGGCCATCATAGCTGTAATGCCAACAGGTACCCTCTTCATAATCTCCTTAATATACTATCCGCGCACCGCTTAACGGCGTTTTTTTGGCTCTACTCCCATTCTATTTGGTAAATGGTAATTTATCCGGCACATTCATCGGAAACAAAACGATTTTGTAGGGGCGATCGTCCCCGATCGCC
>WQRV01000033.1 GCA_009786575.1 Chitinispirillia bacterium
GCGTCGTAGTCTTTCATATACCCCTCCTTCTGTAAGAATTCAAAATTCTCGCATAATACCGTTTTTAACCAAATGGACAAGTGTTCCCGGTACTCTTCGCCCTTTTCGTAGAGCTCCACGAACCTCTTCGCCCCGGCGTGGCCGATGTCGCAGTTCAGGTCTTTGAGCAGAAATTCGCTGTCGGGAAGCTCGGAGCTTACCACCACCTGCACCGCCAGCGACTTTTCCGGGGCGGCGCCCTTATACATAATATAATATATCCCGGGCTCTTTTTGCAATACCCTGTAATCTAAATCTTTTTCAAGGGTTTCGAACAACTTTAAAGGCTTTTTGAAACAAACGATGGTCGCGCTCATGTCGGTCTGGCTGACTTCCTCTTGCGATGCGTAGAGGCAGGCGTACCCGAGGACGACCTTATAAAAGTCAAAAGACTATGGGATTATGTTTTGTCGCCTCATTGAGCCGATGCCATCCCATGATATAGGGGAAAAGAAGCGGCTTGCGGCACTGGCGGGAGCATGTAATCACATGTATTAAAAGCTCGGCCGCCGAAGAATTCGCTCACGATTGCAAAACCCGGTTCGTACAGTGAAATTTGGAACAGTCGGTACGCGGCACGGCCCACATTCCGGGCGTGGTGTTTTGACTTACCCGCGTACCGTAGAAGCAAATATCTTTCATGCCGGGCGGCGAGTACTCTTATAGATGCGAATGCTTCGGCGGCCGAGTTGTGAAAGCCGGTGATTGCATACTCCCGCTTGTGCCGCATGGGGCCTCTTTTCCCCCGTATACGGTATCACGACAGCACAATGCACCGACAAAAGATAATCCCATAATATTTTGACCTTATAACGCACCGTCAAAACATAAACATAATCCCATAAAACTTAAAATTTGCCTCGGCACCAATGCTATTAACGGTTTTTTTGACTTTAGATTAGCCCCGGGGTTTAAAGCCGGGGCTATCGTCTAATGAGAGAGCTACTGCTACTGCTGCTGTTTTCTCAGGTACGTAGGCGTTTCCCAGTCCGCCTCGCCGCCGTAGACTTTTGGGGCCAGGTGGTCGTATGCGGGCACGCTGAACTGCCTGTCGAAGCCTTCGTAGTACTTTTTCTTCTCGGCGCTTTCCTGTCCCGTTTGTATTTTGCCAGTCATGACTGTTGCCATGGCGGCCACGGGGACGGCGCTTTGCGCCGCGATGGCGATATCGGCGGGCGCGGTTACAGTGACGGTAGAGGCTGCCGGGGCCATTTCGGTAAGGTTGAGCGAGGTCTGCTCCGCCTTCATCTCCTTGACGGCAGGGAGTACGATTTTGGGTGCAGATGAGCTGCGTTCGTCCTTGAACCTCTCCATAGACTCGTCGTTGAAACCGGTGGCTATGACTGTGACCTTGACTGCGCCTGTCATATCGTCGTCTATGACTGCTCCAACTACGATGTTTGTTTCGGAGTCTTCGCCTACGGTTTCGTAAGCTCTCTGCGACGCCTCAGCCATTTCGAGCATAGACATATCTTTGCCGCCGGTAAAGTTGATGATGAGGCCGCGTGCGCCGGCGATGTTGATGTCGTCGAGGAGCGGGCTGGAGATCGCGTTGTCGAGCGCGACGAGCGCGCGGTCGCTGGTGTTGTCGCCCTCGGCGTAGCCGGTGCCCATAAGCGCGTCGCCCATCCCCTTCATGATGGTCCGCACGTCGGCGAAGTCAACGCTTATCAGGCCGTCTTTGGTAATAATGTCGGAGATGCCCTTGGTGCCGTGGTACAGCACGTCGTCGGCGGTTTTAAACGCTTCGAGTATGGGCGTGCTCCTGTCTATTATGGAGAGGAGTTTCTGGTTGGGGACGACGATTATGGTGTCGGCGTGTTTCCTGAGTTCCTCGATGCCTTTCTTGTAGTTCTTTTTGCGGACGAAGCCCTCGAACTCGAAGGGGCGCGTTACGATAGCGACCGAGAGTATTCCGAGTTCTTTGGCGATCTCGGCCACGATGGGCGCGCCGCCGGTGCCCGTGCCGCCGCCCATACCGGCTGTGATGAAGACCATGTCTGCGCCCACGAGCAGTTCTTTCACCTTGTCGCGGTCCTCTTCCATTGCGGCGCGGCCGATTTCGGGGCAGGTGCCGGCGCCAAGTCCGCCGGTGAGTTTTTTACCGATCTGCACGCGCACCGGCGCGTGGCTGTGGTTCAGCGCCATCTCATCGGTATTCACCGCGATGAAATCGACTCCTGTAAGCCCGGCGTCTACCATGTGGTTGACAGCGTTGCCGCCGCCGCCGCCGATACCGACCACCTTCAGCTTCGCTACATTGTTGAATTCTTCATCAAGTGTAAACTTCATATAATGCCTCCTTGTAAGAGTGTTTATTTGTTATTAAAAATATTTTCCGAAAAAGTCTTTCATCTTGCCGAGTATAGACTGCCCTGATCCGCCGCCGCGTTTTTTGCCGTCGCGGCAGTCTCTGGCGATCTCCTCCGCCGCGAACATGCACAGCCCGATGCCGGTGGAGTACATCGGCGACTTGGCAGCTTCGGCAAGCCCGCCGAAGCCTCTGGGCACACCGATTTTCACGGGCCGCTGGAAGACGTTCTCCGCCTTCTCGCGCATCCCCTCCATCATAGAACCGCCGCCGGTGAGCACAACGCCGGCGCCGAGCATGTCGAAATACTGGGTCTTCTTGATTTCCCTCATGGCAAGCGACAGTATCTCCTCTACGCGCGCCTCTATCACACCTACCAAAAGTTCGCGCCCCGATTCCTTGTCGTCGCGCCCGGCAAGCCCGGGGATCACTATTTTCTCATCCCCCCTAAGCAGGGGCTGGAACGCGCATCCGCTCTTTTTCTTGAGATCTTCAGCTTTTTCGAGCGGGCATCTTAGAATCTGCCCGATGTCCCTTGTTACGTTCTCGCCGCCAAGGCCCACGATAGCGGCGTGGCAGATGTTTCCGTCTACGTAGACCGCTACGTCGGTCGTGCCGCCGCCGATGTCTATCAGCGCAACGCCCAGCTCTTTTTCGTCTTTGCCGAGCACAGCGTAGCTTGACGCGAGCGGTTCGAGCACGAGTTTGTTCAGTTTCAGGCCGGCCCTCTCCACGCACTTCGCGAGATCTTGCAGCCTCGTGGCCTGGGCGGTGATGATGTGTACCTGCGTTTCGAGCCGCACGCCGCCCATGCCGAGCGGGTTCTTTATTCCGTCCTGCTGGTCTATCCGAAACCCCTGCGTTATGACGTGAAGCATCTCGTAGTTGGCCGGGATATCTATGGCTTTGGCGCTCTCTATCGCCCTCTCTATATCGGCCTGCGTGACCTCCTGCGTGATGGCGACGGGCCCGGTGCTGCTCATCGACTTGATGTGCTCGCCCGCAATGCCGGCCCAGACTGAGTCGAGGTCAACGCCGGCCATGAGTTCGGCCTGCTCAACGGCCGCCTTTATGGCCCGCACCGTTTTGTCGATGTCTACGACTACGCCCTTGCGCAGGCCGCCGTCGGACGAGCAGTTGCCCACGCCGGTAAGTTTAAGCTCACCGTCATCGCCGGCTTCCGCGATAATGCACGCGACCTTCGTAGTGCCAATGTCAAGCCCCGCAACAACCATGTTCTCCATAATTCACCCCTTTTTTTATTGATGGCGCGGTGCTGCCGCGTCATACTGTATTGCAAATTATCAAGTTTTATCATATACTTTTTTATTACTGCCGCGGAAAAAATCTTGTAATATTTTCCGTGTTATATACATTCATGTTACTGTGCCAAAGTGACCGCGAGGCGGTGATACCTCATGTCAATACGCGCAAATCCGCTCCCCTCTTCCAGCAACTTTTCCCTCAGCTTCTTTACCTGTATCATTTTTTCCTCTATATCGTCGGGGCTGAGTATGTACTCCGCTTCGCCCGATTTGAAGATCAGGTTAACCGCGTCGTCTACGCTGACATCGATCTGCGATATTTGCGGGAAAAACGCGGCACCCAAAAGCCGGCTCGCCTTTTTGATCCTGTTAAAAATGTCAAGATCAACCGTGTCGCACGCGGCCTTGCCCTCAACTATGAGAAGCGGGAGGTCATAATACTGCCCGGGGGCCGCAGTAAAGCGCACTCCCATGTTGTCAATTAAGCAGAAACCTCCGTTGTGGACAAGGGCCACCGGCTTGCGCTCTGTCACCTTTACAAGTGTAGTCATCTCGCGTTTCTTCTTGTCCCTGACCTTACAGATGCTGATCTTCTCTATCCCGGAAATCATGGACGCGGCCTTTACGGCGCCGGCGCGGTCGAACAAGAACGAATCGGCGGCGGAGAGAGAATCAAGAGCCTGTTTAAGCGACGCCTGCACCGTTTTGCTGCAGTTCGTTATAGCAATATTTGTGTGCAGCCTCTTGCTGGCCTTGACAGTATCGACTGCGGAGATAAAGATTTCGGGGCTGTACTTGAAAACGGCGATACCGGCAAGCGCAGCAAACATCAGGACGAAAAGCGCCTTCGCCACCCTGCGCCGTGTTACCTTAGAGTCTTGCCCCCCCATAGCGCGTTTCTCCGCTATGTGCCTCTGCTGATTAGCGCCGATACGCTTCGCTTTCATATTAGTTTTTGCTGGCATTACTCCCTTTCCCCCCTGTAACAAAATCCCGGGCGGCTTCCCAAATATCGCCGGCCCCCATAAATACGATTAAATCACCGCTATCAGCCTTACCCGTCAACTCTTTGCCTATATCATTCATATTGCCGGCATAAAACGCTTTTGCCTTGCCGGCGGCATTGATGCGCCCGGCGATATCGCTCGAGTTCACGCCGGGAATCGGCAACTCGCGCGCTTTGTAGATATCTGTCACAATAACAACGTCGGCGCCGCTCAGGGACGATGCGAACTGATCCATAAAATCGCGCGTACGCGAGTACAGGTGCGGCTGAAACACGGCTATTATACGGTTATAGCCGCGCCCGCGGGCCGCTTCAAGCGTGGCGCTGATCTCGCCCGGATGATGCGCGTAATCATCGACCACCGTGACGCCGTCAACCATCCCGACAACCTCAAAACGCCGCGCTACTCCCTGAAAACCGGATACGCTTGAGGCGGCCACGTCAAAACCTATACCTATCTCACACGCTACCGTCAGCGCGGCCAGCGTATTCCTTACGTTGTGCGTGCCGGGAATGCCTATCGATACGCTGCCGAGTTTCTCTCCTCTGCATAATACATCAAAAAATGTTCTCTCATTTCCGGCTTTTATGTTGACCGCGCGGTAATCGGCGCCTTCGTCTATACCGTAAGTAATAACGCTCCTGCGTATCCCCGGCAAAATATCTTTTACGCCCATATCGTCAACACACGCTACTACGGCCCCGTCAAACGGTACAAGATCGGTAAACTGCATAAACGTGTTCTTGATATCGCCTATATCCTTGTAGCAGTCGAGGTGGTCCGCCTCTATATTTGTGATGACGGCAATGGACGGGTACATCGCCAGAAATGACCTGTCATATTCATCGGCCTCAGCTACAATGACGTTACCCTTCCCTACAATCGCGTGCGACCCGGCGCTCTTGAGCATCCCGCCAACCAACACTGTAGGCGATAATTTAGCGTCTGTCAATATCGTCCCGGTGAGTGACGTCGTTGTGGTTTTCCCGTGCGTGCCGGATATGCAGACTGTAAAGTTCGACCGCATGATGTCGCCGAGAACCTCTGCCCTTCTGATGACGGGTATGCCGTTGTCAACGGCGTAGATACGTTCCGGGTTATCGTCTTTAACCGCGCTTGAATAGACCAGTAAATCAGCGCCGGTTATTAAATCAGGCTCGTGGCCGTACTGTATTTTTATCCCCAAAGATTCCAGCCGCCGCGTTGACTCGGAAACGCATTTATCGCTGCCGCTGACGCGGTGCCCGCGTGAAAGCAGCACTTCGGCGAGCGGGTTCATACCCGCGCCGCCTATGCCGGCCATGTGTATCTTCTTTGTAAACTGTTTCATCGCGCCGGCCTCCGTACATGTCTCTGCGAAGACATCTGCGCCTGTACCCTGCCCTGATTTACCTGGCTCGATATGTTGAGCAGTATCCCCATGCCCGACATCGTGAACACCAAACTCATGCCGCCGTAGCTCAAAAACGGCATCACAATGCCTGTTGGCGGGGCGAGGCCGGTAGCCACGCATGAGTGGACGAGCAGATAAAGGGCGATTACGAGCGTTAATCCGAACGCCATAAGCTGGCCGGTAAGATCCGGCGC
Source organism: Chitinispirillia bacterium (assembly GCA_009786575.1). Classification (GTDB taxonomy): domain Bacteria; phylum Fibrobacterota; class Chitinivibrionia; order Chitinivibrionales; family Chitinispirillaceae; genus GUT77. The sequence continues at coordinate 6,210 of WQRV01000033.1, forward strand.
CCTTAAGGAGATGCGGAAACCTTTGACTACTATAAACGCGAATATCGCGAAGACCAGCATAACGCCCAGAAAACCAAACTCCTCGCCCAGAATCGAAAGGATGAAATCGGTATGCGATTCTGGCAGATAAAAATATTTTTGTTCCCCTTTGCCAAGCCCCACACCAAAGAGCCCGCCGTGGCCGAGGCCTACAAGCGACTGCGTAACCTGATACGACGCGCCGCTGCTCTGCGACTCAAAATCCAAAAAGCTCATCACACGCTTCATCCTGTACGGCGTGCTGAATACCAAAGCTGCAGCGGCCAAGAGCAGCGCGGCGGCCGTCAGCGCGAGGTGCTTCACTCTCGCCCCGGCCATAAAGAGCATCGCAAAGGCAGTAGCGGCAATTATCACGGTCGTAGAGAAGTCGGGCTCGCACACTACAAGCACGCAGATAACCCCTATGCTCACGTAATACGGGATGAGCGAGCGCCAGCTGGCGAAATCCGTATCATTCTCGCCGCACTTTTTCGCCAAAAACAGTATGAGCGCCATACGCGCGAAGTCGGAAACCTGAAACCTTCCAAGCCCGGGGAGCGCCAGCCAGCGCTTCGCGCCGTTTACCTCGGGGGCAAAGGCATTGGGCAAAACAAGCACGCAGAGGAGCAAAACAACAGCCGTTATCAAAAATATCCCGCCGCACCTGCTCCAGATGTGGTAGTCTATATTGATGAAAAGCGTAAAGAGCACGAGCGCCAGAAGCGCGCGTATAACCTGGCGAGAGAGGAAGAAGTCGGCGCCGCCGTAGTTTTTCTGGGCCACGGCAAAGGACGAGCTGTACACCAGTACGATGCCGATGGCTAAGAGCGCCAGCACCGCGATGAACAGCCCGATATCCATTTTGCCTGCTCTGATTAACACTGTCAGTTTGCCTTTCGTGACGCTAATTCGTTTACCGTATCCCTGAACACTTCGCCCCTGTGCTCGTAGTTGCGAAACATGTCGAAACTTGAACATCCTGGCGAAAATACTACCTTGTCGCCGCTGACCGCGCGGCCGAACGCAGTATTTACGGCATCTTCGAGAGTAACCGTCTTGTAAATGGGAGCTACCCCTTCCCACTGCGACGACATCCTCTCCTTCGCCTCCCCTATCAGCACGATATTTTTCACCGTATTGCGCATTGAACCGGTGATAACCGAGAAATCGCACCCTTTGTCCTTGCCGCCCGCGATAAGGTGCACGCTTTTGGAGCCGAACGCGTTTACCGCGCACTCGATCGACTCGGCGGTGGTGGACTTGCTGTCGTTGTAAAATTTCACGCCGTTGATCTCGTTTACATACTCTAATCTGTGCGGCAGGCCCGCGAAATTGCAGAGCCCGCGGGCAATGCGCTCCGGCACAGCTCCGCCGGCCAGCGCTATCGCGGCGGCGGCGCAGGCGTTTATGTGGTTATGGCGCCCGCTTATCTTCATCTGCATAACATCGTCAAGGATCTCTCCGCATGTTCCGTTGAACTGATAGCGGATCGCGTTACCCGACAGGTAAACGCAATCCCCCTCGCAGCTTTTAGTTCCGAACATAATTATCCTCGTTTTGGAAGAGAGTTCTTTCGCCCATGACGACAATCTTACGTCGTCACTGTTTAAAACCAAAAACTCGCCTTTCGTCAAATTGTCTGTAATACGTTTTTTGGCATTGTAATATTCATCCTCGTTAGCGTAACGGTCAAGATGATTTTTCAGCAGGTTGATGACCGCCGCGGCTTTCGGCTTGAACCGGTCTGTTGTTTCGAGCTGAAAACTCGATACCTCGGCGACAACGACCGCGCTGCCGGAAAGGTTCGGGGTAATGCTTATCACCGGGGTGCCGATGTTGCCGGCGAGCGCAGTTTCAAAACCGGCTTCCGTCATGGCCGATGCCAAAAGAGAGACTGTCGTGCTCTTGCCCGAAGACCCTGTAACGGCCAGAAACGGCGCTTTCGATACTCTGAAACCGAGTTCCATTTCGGACCAGACGGGAATGTTTTTCGATGACGCGCGAACCAGTACGTCGAGGTCGGAGCGGACGCCCGGCGACAGGATTATCAGATCGGATGATAAGATTTTGTCGCTGTGGCCGCCGGCCTCGCTGTCAATGCCGCCGCCGGTCAAACCGCTGCTGCGCAATATCTCGTCAAGGCGTTCTCTTGAGCAGGTATCACTGATAAAGACCCTGCTGCCGCGGGCGCGGAAATATTGAGCCGCGGCAGTACCGCTCTTGGCCGCGCCTATTACGGCTACGCTTCCGGGCGCTTCGTTGATGATATTATCCAATTTCATCGGCATAAATCAATACCCCTCAAAAACTTTCTCAAGCCCAACGCCGCGGGAACCTTTCAAAAGGACAGTCTCGCCTTTTTTCAGCACCGTACGGCAGAGGTCAAGCGCTTCCGCGGCATTACCGGCGGTAAAGACTTTGCGGGGTGATATCCCAGCCTTAACCGCGCCGTCCCTTACAATATCAGCGAACTTGCCAACGGCGATAATCTTTTGGATATCTGCCTTAACAAGTTCCTCACCCAGTTTCAAATGACATTTTTTCGTATACTGCTCAAGCTCATACATATCGCCGACAATCGCGGCCCTTTTAGTTTTCGCCGGCGTCACGTCAACAAGATATTTTATGGCGTTGCTCATCGACGACGGGTTCGCGTTGTAGCAGTCAACGATAAACTTCACGCCTTTTTTCGGCTCCAATTTCCCTCTTAACGATACGGGCTTGAGTGACGCTATCGCCTTTTTGATTACATTATCATCAATGCCGCACCTCTTTGCTATGTAGATAGCGGGCAACGCGCAATATATAAAATGCCTGCCCGGCATAGACAATACATATTTCTCGCCGTCAACCGTAAAATCAACACCTTTTTCGCTGACATGGATATTGCGGGCCCTTACGTCGCACTTCGCCGACGTCCCGAAAAATACTGTCTTTACGCCGCGTTCCTCCGCACCCTTCACAAGCCTGCGGTCATCGCCGTTGAGCAGCATGAACCCTTCCCTGCCAAGCCCCTCCGCAATCTCAAACTTCGCTTCGGATGTCTTTTCGATTGATCCGAATAACCCGACATGGGCATAGCCTATATTCGTTATGACGGCGATATCCGGCCTGCAAATTTTCGTCAGCGGGCTGATCTCGCCCGTATGGTTCGCGCCCATCTCCAAAACGCCTACCCACTCGTCCCCGTCAAACTTGAGGATGCTCTGGGGAACACCTATGTGATTATTCCAGTTCGTAAACGTCTCGCCGACTTTGAACGTGCTCTTGAGTATCTCGGCGATAAAGCTGCGCGTCGTCGTCTTGCCGTTTGATCCGGTGATGCCTATCGTGAGCAGCCCCATCTCCTTACGGTAACGGGCAGCCATTTTTTGTACCGCTTTCAGAGTATCCGTAACAACAATACATTTACGGTGATACGCCGCCGGGACTGTCTTGATCCCCTTTTTATCTACGATGGCCGCGGCCGCGCCCTGCTTAATGGCTGACGCGACATAGCGGTGGCCGTCGTCGGTATCGCTCCTCAGCGCTACAAAGACATCGCCGTCCCCGGCCTTCCTTGAATCATTCCATACGGTATTGACCACACGCTTCCTGTAAGCCGCACCCATTTCCGATTTGGCGCCGCCCCATTCTATGAGCAAGCCGAGTGTCAGCTCCGTTTTGTTATTGCTCCGGCAATCGTGGTTCAGTTTACTCTGCATTATTCCCCACCATCTTTCTGTAAAGGTTAACAACCTCTTCCCTGTCGTCAAAGTGATGACGGGTCCCGCAAATTTCCTGATACGTTTCATGCCCCTTGCCGGCAATCACAACGCAATCCCCCGGCCTCGCGCAATGCAATGCGCTACTGATGGCTTCCCGGCGATCCGCTACTACCGTGTACGGGAAATCGAGCGGCATGCCCTGCACCACTTCGTTGATAATGGCGTCCGGTTTTTCGGAGCGCGGGTTATCGGAGGTTACAATCGCCTGATCGCAATTTTCAGAAACGGCTTTAGCCATAAGCGGGCGCTTCGTTCTGTCCCTGTCCCCGCCGCACCCGAAAACGCAGATTAACCGTCCCGGCGTAATCTCAGCGGATGTCTTAAGCACGTTGACAAGGGCATCGGGCGTATGAGCGTAATCCACAACCACCGTAAACGGCGCGTCGATATCAACCCTGTCCATCCGCCCCGAAACCACACAGGTATTGGCAAGCGTACCGGCGATCTCCTGCGGGTCAACGCCAAGCGCGAACGCCCCGGCTATCATCGCGGTCATGTTGTAGATGTTAAAAGCGCCGCGCAGCGCGCTCGAAAAGCCGTACTCGCGCCCATTATAACCGATAGTGACGGCAGACCCGTTCCAGTCGCATTTTTGGCCGATGATCCTGACATCCGCATCACCGCTTGTACCGTATGTCAACACATTATTATTTGCCTTGATCTCCCGGCACAACCTCCTGCCGTACCCGTCATCAATATTGATAATCGCATACCCGCCGTCTTTAAGATAATCGACAAACAGCAGCTTTTTAGCCGCGTAATACTCATCCATCGTCTTATGAAAATCCAAATGGTCCTGCGTCAAATTACTCCACACGGCCAAATCGAATTCCATTCCGGCAATACGCCTGAGAGCCAGCGAGTGAGACGAAACTTCCATCGCAAGCGCCTTGGGCTTTATCTCCGATTCATTAATATACCTGAAAATATCAATTGATTCCGGCGTAGTGTGCGTGGCACTAACCTTATTTTTTCCAAAACAATTCTCAACAGTCCCAAACATCCACGAATGGTCCTCGCCAACTATGCGGTTGAGCAGATTTTTGAACAGGCAGACAGTCGTAGTCTTGCCGTTCGTACCGGTCACGCCTATCAGCCTCATAGCAGATAAATCAATGCCCCACAACGACTTGCCAAGCAAACCGGGCGCTGTCCTTACATCTTTTACTGCCGCCCAGGATACGGATATTTTTGTCTGAGGGTTCTCCGAGATCACCGCAGCCGCCCCGGCCTTAACTGCCGCTTCAATGAACTTGTCCCCGTGCACCTTTATCCCCGGTATCGCCACATATACCGATCCAGGCTTGACACAGCGGGAGTCGTAGACGACGCCGTTTACGGCTGGGTTATCATCCCCGCCCCTGTCAACAACGCATATCCCCGACATCTCTAACAGTTCATTAAAACGCATTATTTTTTCTTTGCCCCCCCGTAAAGCGTACATACTGCCGATGACGTCATCAATTCTCCGGGCGCTATGCTCTGTCTTTTTACTATCCCGCTGCCGACCGCGTACACCGCAATTCCGTTTGCGTTGAACAGGTTGAACGCGTCGCGCAGGTCCTTACCTACACCGTCAGGCACTATCCTTGCCGTGCTGTCGGCTGTAAATTCGCGTTCGTCTGTATATAACACTATGCCGCCGGTGCGGTTTGCCATAAAGCTGCCGGCCGCCGGCGACTGGTGGCGTATTACATCGCCGTCGCCCACAAATGAGTAGGTAATATTCATAGAGTCGAGCTGCGATGCCGCTGTTTTTCTTGTGCGGCCGGCTATATTCGGAACCCTTATCTGCCTGCTCTCGGCGGAATCTCTTACGGCAGCCGCGGCGCGCTTGAGAAATTCGAGCTCGGGGTGCGCTATCGCCTGGCTCATTATCTTACTGAACGCCGGGGCAGCGGTCGCTCCGGCGGTCGCCTTGCCCGCCGTCGGCTCGTCTATCACTATCCCGCACAGAAGCGTTGGCGATTCCACCGGGAGGAAACCGATGAACGACATCCAGTGCTTCGTCCTCGAATACCCGCCGCCTGCTTCCGGCTTGCGTGCCGTACCCGTCTTGCCCGCTACGGCAATGCCCGGCACCGCAGCGCTCCTGCCGGTACCCGATTCCACAACCTCCCTCATCATCCTGCGTAAACGCAGCGCGGTCTCATCCGATATAACCCTGCGCACCGGCTTGACCGCCGCGCTCTGCACTGCCGAACCGTCGCGCCCCGCAATTTTTTCGCAGATTACAGGCGTAAGCAGGACGCCGCCGTTCGCAATGCTCGCGTAGGCAGTCATCATCTGCAAAAAAGTCGGCGAAATATCGTAACCGTATGCCATAGATACCCTCGTGCGCCCCGACCACGAGCGCGAGCGCACCTGATGCAAAATCCCCGCCTGCTCATCCGGGAACGTGCCCGTTTTGGTGCCGAAGCCGAAGTTGCGGGCATATTCGTAGAAGAGGGAATCCGTAAATTTGTTCGCTACCTGCGCGAAACAGACGTTGCTTGACACGGCGAGAGCGCGGGACATTGTGATGCGCCCCTGCGGAGTCTCGTCGGTTACCTGCTGGCCGTAAATCTCAAACGTGCCGTTGTTGCCGTCTATCGTGTCACGCTCGCTAAATATCTTCTCCTGCAGCGCCACCGCGGCGGTCATTACCTTGAAAGTCGAGCCGTGCTCGTAGAACCGGGTTACGCACGTGTTCTGCCTGGCCAGAGAATCGAACATCATGGGTACGTTTGGGTTAAACGACGGTTCGTTGGCCATAGCAAGAATCTTGCCGGTGTGCGGGTCCATCACTATGGCCATGGCGCCTTTGGCCTGCAGGTCCTTAACGGTCTGCTTGAGCACCGACTGCACGATCTTTTGCAGGTGCAGGTCTATGGTCAGATAGACATCGCTGCCGTCACGCGGGTCTTTGCGTGAAAGGCCCGGCTTGCTGTAGGTCCTCTGCTTGCCGTGCCTGTCGTGCGCCTCTCTGTGCGCCATTTCCCAGCCGTCTTCCCCGCGGAGATAGTGGTCGTACGCGTATTCGATACCGCCGAACCCGTACCCTTCCCTGCCGAGGTAGCCGAGGAGCGAGCCCGCTACGTCGCCCATCGGGTAGACGCGCTGCAAAACCACCTGCTTACCGGCCTCCATGCCAACCATATCCGAGCTCAGGGCCATGCGCCCCGCCACGCTTGCGGCGAGCTGACGCCCCTTGCGGTCGAAAATCTCGCCGCGTTTCGCAGAAAGCGGCCGGCGCTGCTGGACTTGAGACCTGCTCTTTAACACGTACTTTTTCCCTTCGACAACCTGAATCGTGAACAGCCTCCCCACAACTACCAGAAGGAGAGCCGCGAGTACCACGGAAACAACGACTAACCTCGTTTTATATTGGCCCACTATCAGCTTTCCCCGGAAAGAGACCGCATGACGCGCGCAAAAAATCCGCCGATCCCTCTCTCCTGCCGCGGAAGCCTTACCTCCAGCACCTCAAGCTGCCGGGACAGCGGGTACTCAAACCCCTGCGACCGCGCGATGCGCTCCACGCGCTCCGGCTCGGCCAAACGGTGGCAAGCCAAATTCAAAGACTTGATCTCAACATTCAAAAGCCTCAGCGCCTCGGTGTTGGCCTCAAGCCGTATCGACGCCTGATTTATGTACGACTGCTTCCAGACCAGGCCGAGCGGGCCGGCAATGCAGGCAACAAGCACGCAGAGGCCGATGAACATAGTGCGCAAACGCAAAACCGGCTGGGCATCCCCGCCGCGCACGCGTGTTTTATTTAATATGCCGCTGCCGGATACACTTCTGGAAGACGATACCCTGCCGTACGTATTTTTTGACCTGGTATTCACTGACGTGCGGTTCATTGGCACACCCCCGTACGCACGGCGACGCGCAGGCGCGCGCTGCGGGACCGCGGGTTGAGCGAAATTTCATCAGAAGAGGCCGTCACGGCCTTCCTGTTGACGCGCCGGAGCAGAACCGGCTTGTCGCATGTGCAAACGGGCTGGCGCGGCGGGCACACGCACGCCTCCTCAGCCGTCCTGAAAAACTCCTTTACCATCCGGTCTTCGAGGGAGTGATAGGAGATAACCGCAAGCCGCCCGCCCTCAGCCAAATATTTTACGGACTTGTCAAGAAATGTACGCAGCTCATCGAGCTCGCCGTTGACGGCGATGCGCAGCGCCTGAAACAGCTTGGCGAGAGCTTGAATTTTCACGTGAGGACCGTACTCACGCGCGAGGCAGGCCTTAAGGTCTGCGGACGTATGGATTTTGCCGTGCTTCATATACCCCTTAATGGCTTTCGCCATTCTCTGAGAGTTTCTGATCTCGCCGTACTCTTCGAGTACCCGCGCGAGCTCAACCTCACCGCACTCTTCCAAAAATCGCGCCGCCGTCGTATCTCCGTCAGTATCCATCCTCATATCGAGCGGCGAGTCGTGCATATACATAAACCCTCGCTCCGGGACGTCTATCTGGCGGGAAGATACCCCTAAGTCAACGAACAGCCCCTGCACTTTATCAATATTATGTTTCTTCAATACGGAATCGAACTCAGAGAACCGCGAGCGCTCCAGGATCACCTCCGCGCCAATGCCGTCAAAAATGGCATGACGCGCGTTGTCCAAAGACTCGCGGTCCCTGTCAATTCCTACTAATACCGTCCTTTTCAATAATTTTGCGCCGTTTGATGATGTCGCCCCCCAGGAGGACCCACCCCTACTTATTGCCGCCGCAATCGCCCTAAAATGCCCGCCCCCGCCAAGCGTACCGTCTACATACACACCGCCGACTGTGACGAAAAGTTCCAGTACCTCGTTTAAAAGCACCGGAACGTGATACACCGAATCACTCACGACTTAGTCAACCCGCCCGCGTAAAATAAATTATCAAAGTCGCCGGCCGAAACGGTATACTGCTCATACCTCGCCGTATCCCACATCTCTATATAAGACGACACCCCCACCATCGTCACATCCTTTGTAATGCCGGCAATATCCATAAGCGTCTGTGAAAGCATGACCCTCCCCTGCGAGTCGAGCTGCGCGTCAATCAAACTGCTGAATATGACGCTCTTGAGCCGGTTGTTGTCGGGCGTCTCGGGAAGCTCGGCAAGCTCCGCCTCACGCCCCTTCTCCCACACATCTCTGGGATATACGCGCAAACAGTTCCCGGGCGCACGTACGATAATAAACGTATCGTCAGCCTCAGGCGAGAGCGCTTTCCGGAACTTGGCCGGAATGTTCACCCTCCCCTTGGAGTCGATCGAAAAATCGTATTTGCCCCGAAAAGTAGCCATAACTCTCCTTAAAATCCCCCAGAATCCCCCACAATATTGCACCTTACTCCATAATAATACTAATCGCGGAGCTTTTGTGTCAAGATTTTTTTATATTTTTTTTGAAGAGCATAGGTAAAACCTCAAAAGTCTAATGTTTTTGGGGTATACAACAGGTGCGGCGGCAACGGGGACGCAGTGGGACACGGTGGGAGAGAAGGTATGACTATGTAGAAATATTGTCGGAGAGATGGTCTATGTCAGGGCGTTTGGGCCAATCTGAACCCCAAATTCACCATCCGGTAGCCCGGTTTCGCGTAGTTCCGCACCGATACCCTGCACACCGGCTCGCCGGAGTTGAACGCGCAGCCCCGGTAGACGCGCTCCAGCCCGTTCCGCGGGCCGCGCGGGTTATTCACTGGGCTCTCCCTGTAATAGATTGTGTCGTACCAGTCGCCGACCCACTCCCAGACATTGCCGAGGACATCGTAAAGGCCGAGCCCGTTGGGCTCCTTGCCGCCTACCGGCAGCGTCCGGCCGCGGCTGTTGTATTCGTACCAGGCAACGTCGGCTACAAACTTATGCCCGAAAAACGGTTCGCCGGACGCTTTGGCCCCGCCCCGCGCGGCGTACTCCCACTCCGCCTCGGTGGGCAGGCGGTACTTTTTGCCCGTCATAACATTCAGGCGCTTGATGAACGCCTGTATATCGTTCCAGCTGACCTGTTCGACGGGCAGGCTGTCGCCGCGGAAATTTGAGGGGTTCCCGCCCATCACCGTCCGCCATTGCCGCTGTGTCACCGGATAGCGGCTGATAAGGAAATGGCCGACCTTCACGTCATGGCGGGGCCGCTCGTCGCTTAGGCACCCCTCCCCGTCGAGATTGGGGCAGCCCATCTTGAACGTGCCGCCATTCACAAAGACCATCTCTATATGCGGCACGGCTTCGGCGGATGTGCCGGCGGAAGTGTCGGCGGAAGTTTGCGCCGCTGCGGTACCGGAAGCGGTTATCACCGCGGCGGCAGCCATCAACAAAACAATTTTCTTACTGATCATTCTAATCTCCCTCATAGCGCGCCCTCCGCCCGCCCCGGATCATCGACCACGCACTCGGTAACACCGCCGGGCAGGTCCTTGACGGCAATCCCGGCGGCCGCGAACTGGCCGCGGATCAGGTCGGCCGTCTTGAAATCTTTAGCGGCGCGCGATTTTTTACGCAGAACGGCCTTCGAAACGATGGCAGCTTTCAGTGATGGTGATAATTCACCGTTTATTGATAAAAATATCCTGTACCCTTCGGATTCTTCGGTTATTTCCGTGCGGTTATTCCCGGCCGGCGCGAACAGGTCAAGGCCCAGAACCTTGTCGGCCTCCGTTACAAACGCCAATTTTTCCCCATCCGTCAACTTATCGCTCCGCAGCCCCTCCCAAACCGCGGCCATGGCGCGCGGCATGTTCAGGTCGTCGCACAATGCATCCGTAAATGATTTGAGGGGCTGGTTGACGTTACCGGCATTAACAGCGGTACCGCCGGATTTATTTAATGATGATACTATCTTCCTCAAATTCAAAAGCCCGTGCTCAGCCGAGGCGGCACCCTCAAACGAGAACGTCAGCGGGGAGCGGTAGTGCGCGGTGTAGCAGAACATCCTGTAACCCAAGGGGGACACGCCCTTATCCCTTAACGTGTCTAAAGTAACAAAATTACCGCCCGACTTCGCCATCTTCCCCTTGTCAAGCACCAAAAACTCGCCGTGCAGCCAGAAGTTGGCGAACTTCTCCCCCGTCGCGGCCTCGGTTTGCGCTATCTCATTGGTATGGTGTACGCGGATGTGGTCCATGCCGCCGCAGTGTATATCCAACGGCTGAGGCAGGTGCGCCAAAGACATCGCGCTGCACTCGATATGCCACCCGGGAAACCCAACACCCCACGGGCTGTCCCACTCCATTTGACGCTTCGCGTCTTTGGGTGAAAATTTCCACAGGGCGAAATCCGTAACATTGCGCTTGTCCCCCATGTCAACCCGCTCACCCGCCCGTAATGTTTCGGGGTCGATTCTCGCAAAATCACAGTACTGCGGGAACTTCGCGGTATCAAAATAGATGCCGTCGCCCGTGGTATAAGTAAAACCTTTTTCTTCGAGGGATTTGACGATGTCTATCATCTGCGCGATATAATCGGTAGCCTTGGGCCACACATCAGGCTGTAATATATTTAATGATGATATATCCGCCATGAATTTTTTAGTATAGAACTCCGCGATGTCCCACACGCTCTTGCCCTCGCGCGCGGCGCCCGTCTCCATCTTATCTTCACCGGTATCGGCATCAGACACCAAATGCCCGACATCCGTAATATTGACTACATGCTTAACATCATACCCGCAGGCGATCAGCGTCCGCTTTAATACATCCTCAAATATATATGTCCGGAGATTGCCGATGTGCGCGTAGTTGTAGACAGTGGGGCCGCAGCAGTACATACCGGCCTGTTCGCGCAGCGGGGCGAACTTCTCCTTGCGCATTGTTGCAGTATTGTAGAGATACAGCTCTTTTTTCATGATGACAACAGCCTCTTGCCGATGATGCGGCCCACCCGCGTTAAAACTCCATTTTTACAACACCAGTCCCCGAAACAATCCTGCCGATGACGGCAGGCTCAAACTCCGCAATCCCGACATCCTTCAGCACCGTATCAACATCCGTGGGCTCCACAACCACCGTCATCCCGACCCCCATATTGAACGTGCGGTACATCTCGGCGTCTTCAACATTGCCGGTACGCTGCAAATACCGGAATATAGGCAGCGGCGTCCACGATTTAGCGCTGATAACCGCGTCGCAGCCGGACGGAAGTATCCTGTTTACATTATCCGGAAACCCTCCCCCGGTAATATGCGCGCACCCCTTAACAATCCCCTTGTCCATAAGCGGCAGCAACTTAGCATAGGAGCGGTGCGGCTCAAGCAGCGCCTGACCGAACGTCCTGCCATCCTCAAAAATATCCGAATACTTCTTCTTGCCTATCTCAGTGACTATCTTGCGCGCAAGGCTGAACCCATTGGTATGCAGCCCCACAGACTTCAGCCCAATCACCGCGTCACCCGCCTTTATAGACGCCCCGTCAATGACCTTGCCCTTGTCGGCCACCCCAACAATAGTACCCACCAGATCAAACTCGCCCTCGCCGTAGATGTCCGGCATCTCGGCCGTTTCACCCCCAATCAGCACGCAGCTGCTGTCCCGGCAAGCCCGCGCAAGCCCCTCAACTATCTGCAGGGCGATCTCCGGCACTAACTTGCCGATCCCTATATAATCCAAAAAGAAGAGCGGCCTGGCCCCCATCACCAGAATATCGTCCACGCAATGGTTTACAATATCCATCCCGACGGTATTATAGACCTTGGAGTCGAACGCGACCTTGACCTTGGTCCCCACGCTGTCGGTCGATGATACCAGCACCGGGGCGTCCATACCCTTGAGGTGTGATATGTCGAACATCCCGCCGAACTGGCCGAACGAGCCCGCGACGCTCTTGTTGTAGGTAGACGCGACAAGATCGCCTATGCGGCCCTTGACGGCGTTCCAGGTGTCTATGCTGACCCCGGCGGAGGCGTATGTTAACGGTGCGGCCATAATGCCAATTTGCTCTTTTCTGTTGGTGTGCACGGATTAACGGCGAATCCATAAAATAGTTTAAGCGCGGCGGAAAAGCAACCGTCCGGGTATTCTATATAATATACGCCATTTGGGCAATGGGCGCGAAGCCTTACGGCAAAAACCTCGTCATCGCATATAAATCAATATGTTACGCGCCTTCCCCCTAATAAAAAGCGGACAGCCGCCGCTTGCGCCGGCAGCGGGCCGGTGAAATACCTGCGGAAGCGGCACCCACTCCCGCGCGGGCTCAGTCCTCCTCGTCCCCGTCAACGTTGATTATGGTGTACTGCTCCGCGGTCAGGCTGTCGTCGAGGATCTCGTAAATCTCCCCCATCTCCTCGTCGCTGCCGTCGTCTTCCTCGTCAACAGGCGCAAACTCCAGATACGGCTGGACCTCGCGCTCGTTTACGACGAAATACGGCGTAAGGGAGCCGTTCTCCGCTATGGAGTCCTTAATTACCACATCGTCCGGCAAATCAAAAATCGCGGTAACCGTAATCGCGACCCTCATAACACACACTCCTTGTTAAAAAGTTTTTTATCGGCGTTAACTTGCTATACAATATACTATTTTCCAAATAGCGGATGTAAAAATTATTTATTGACGATACCCGGTAACGACTGACTATGATCCCTAAACTGTTCGCCTTCGACCTCGACGGCACGCTGCTCGACTCCGAAAAGCGCATCCGGCCCGCCAACGCCGCCGCCATAAGGGAGATGCACGGCAGCGGCGCGGCGATAGCGCTGGCCTCCGGGCGGATCGGAGCGGGAGTCAGAAAGTACGCCCACGCCCTGAAGATCGACCCCGCGCTCGTAGTGCTAAACGGCGCCGAGGTCTACACCGGAGCCGGAAACGGCGCAAAACGCATCCGCTACGCCCCCCTCGATACCCAGTATGCCGAATTTCTGACAAATTACGGCGCCGGCAAACCCATCGCGGTCAATTTTTACCACGACGACAAACTCTACACCGTCAAAACCGCCGCCAACTCCGAATGGACGGCGCTCTACAACAGGGAAACCGGCGTAAACTATAATTGTATAGACAACTTCGCCGCGATGGACAGCCTCACCCCGTCAAAAATCATCTTCGTAGGCGCCCCGGATTACATCAGCGAACTGGAAGATTTCTTCCGCTCAAAGTGGGACGGAAACACCGTATACGTCTGCCGCTCCTGGACCCACTACCTCGAATTCATGAACCCCAACGCAAGCAAGGGCCTGGGGTTGGCCGCGCTATGCAACGCCCTCGGTATCGATATTAAAGACGCCGCCGCCTACGGGGACGCCGAGAACGACATCCCCATGCTCGCGGCGGCAGGCCACGGCACGGCTATGAAAAACTCCCCGGAAGAAGTCAAATCATCCGCCAAAAGAACCACCGAACTTACAAACAACGAAGACTGGGTGGCCAAAGAGTGGGCAAGGTACCTGTCAAACGCCTGATCCGAAATTTTCCGTCAATTTCTTGACACAATTACCGCGGTAATGTAATTTTATACAGAGACGGGAGGATTGCGGGTCTGGTTCGCGTATGGCTCTGTTGACAGGCGGTTTTAGATACTTCTTGATGCGGTACCGGGAGTGTTTATATCATGGCATTTGGCGGTGCCGGCAACAACGCTTTTTGTTGCGGGCGCAGCCGCCGTAATAGCGCCGGGACGCGCCCTACGCAAAAAATACCCACATTTTTGAGTACCCCCTCAAAAACAATTACCTTTAAAGAGCCTCTAAGGGCCGTTTTGGGTTTATATCCCCAAAGACAGGAGTTTGTAAATGCTGAAGAAAGCGTCGTTGATTTTTACGATGATTGCACTGTCCACCGCCACCGCCCTGGCCCAAGACCCCGCCTACACCACGGCGGAGTTCCGGTCGGAATTTGCGGCGGCCCACTTCGAGCCGAACAGCACGAAGCTCACGCCGCAGTCGTCCGCCGCGCTCGACAGCGTAGCGGTTATCCTCAAGCGGAACCCGGAGCAGCACCGCTACGAGGTCCACGGCCACACCTGCCCCGACGCAGGGACTCAGGACGCATCTGCGCGCTCTTCCGTCCAACGGGTCGAGGCGATGGTGAAGTACCTGCGGTCAAACGGGGTGCCCACGGCCAATATAACCACCGTAATCAATCCACCCTCCGGCATCACAGCGGCAGGATGTACGAGGGATAGACGTGTTGAGATAATGCTGGTCGAGACGCGGCAAGTCGAGGTTAAGCCGGAGCCGGTAGCCATCCCCGAACCCACCGAAGCCTTTGAAACCGAACCGGTATTGATGCCCACCGTCCCGCCGCCAGCATCCGTCCCCAAATTTGCCGACACTGCCGCCGCACAAGGCAAACAGGCGGTCGCTATCTACATGGCCGGGGACGAGCCGAAAGGCGCACAGGGCGTACACAAAATCATGGGAGGAGAATTAGCGCGAGTGATAAGCGGGAGCGAGAGCTACCTCGCCGTAGACCGCACGGAAATAATCCTCGAACAATTAGCCAAAGAGCACACGTATCAACGCAGCGGGGCGGTTGATGATGACCAGATAAAAGCGTTAGGCCAGCAACTCGGTGTCCAATACCTTTGTATCTCCGACATCAACCCGGTAGGTAAACGGTATTACTTAGATACCCGTCTTGTAGACGTAGTAACCGCCGAGATAATGCGCTCCGTCACCGAGACCAGCGCCTTGAAAGACGCCGAAGATATGAGCAGAATCGCCCGCAGTATCGCTTTAGAACTGATCGAACCGGAAGCGACCAGAAACGCACGTCTGCTGAAAAAGAAAATCTTCCGCTATACCGCGATAGGCTTAGACATACTCGGAGCCGGGGCGATCGCGTACGGAATCATCGAAAATAACAATGTCGTAAAGTACAAAGAGGAGGCCGCAAAGGAACCGGAATCATGGAGAGCCGCGGAAAGGCGCAATATCGCCTACATCGCTGGCGGGGTGATTCTTGCTGGCGGCATAACCATTCACATTTTATTCTAAAAAGGACAGCAATAACATGAAAAACAATAAGAATTTACAGAATTACGGCATATTTGTCTGCCTCATCGCGGTGATGTGTTTCTTTGCCTGCGAATCTCCGCCCGACTACTGCAGCCGGGGAAACCGGTACGACCCCAAGATGCAGTTCTGCTTTGCAGGCAAGGCGTACCAGCTGTGCTCCAACGGGGAGTACAACCCGCTCACCGAGGGGTGCAACCCGATAGACAATACCGTAGGCACACGGTGCTTAGACAGCACATACGTCAAGCCCGGCTCCCCGTGCGGCGGGTACACGCTCACTACCGGCAGCGCCCCGGCAAACGGCGGCAGCGTTCAGCGGTTCCCCGATTTGGAGAGCTATGCCGCCGACGAGCGGGTTACGCTGACCGCAACAGCGGAAGACGGGTACACGTTTACCGGCTGGGTAGGGGTACTTACATCCGCAAACGCGTCGCTAACGCTCACGATGAACAGCAACAACCCGGTAGTGGCCATGTTCAGCCCGGTAAGCGCCCCCGGCGCAACCGAGCACACGCTCGCCGTAACCGCGTTCCCGGAACACGGCGGCACCACCAACCACCCGAGCACGGCAACGTATACTGCCGGAACGCAAGTATCAGTAACGGCCTCGGCATTACCTGGCTACTCGTTCGCCGGCTGGTCAGGGGCGTCAACGTCTAAATCATCCCCCGTCAATGTTACAATGGACGGCGGCAAAACGCTTGTCGCGATGTTCACGCCCATAGTCTACACGCTCACGGCCAGATCAAACCCCGCTAACGGCGGCACGGTATTCGTAGACGGCACAGCGCTGGCGGGAGGCACGCAGCAGGGTGTGGGGACAAAGGTAAACGTGCTGGCACAGCCCGCCGAGGGGTACGAGTTTACGGGGTGGTCGCTTGACGGTGCGGCAATCAGTACGAATATATCCACGGAAATTACCATAAGCAGCAGCAATCAGACGCTGACGGCGAACTTCCGGGAGAGGCAGGGGCCTGTTACGCCGCCAAACGCCACATACACGCTTACGGTCAATGCCGAAACTGGAGGCAGTATAACGCCCTCCGGTACGTCAACACATAACGCGAATACGCCGGTTACTATAACGGCCACAGCGTCGAGCGGTTATGAGTTCAGCAACTGGAGAGTCATCGGCGGCGGTACGGTCGCCAACGCAAACAACCGCAGCACTACCGTTACGCTGACCGGCGACGCGACCGTTACCGCAATCTTCCGGCATAGCAGTGGGCCATCGGAACCCGGTATGGTTTCTCTTACGATTATCAGCGACCCAGCGGCGGGCGGTACAGTATTTGTCAATGACGCGGTGTCTCCGGGAACCACGTATCACCCAGAGGACACGCAGGTAACCGTTAGGGCGGAGGCGGTGCTGGGGTACAGATTTATGGGGTGGGAGGATGCGCCCACCGCAAGCGCGACGCGTACGGTGAATATGCGCCGGGATGTTGCGCTGACCGCCAAATTCGATTACGTTGGGACGCGAACGCTAACGATTAACATGGCCCCTGCGAATGGTGGAGCCATACTTGTTAATAACGTACTGACATCTGGGGTTACATCTCACACTCGGGGGGATAGTGTTATTGTAAGGGCAGTAGCAAGCGCTGGATACATATTTACGGAGTGGTTCGGAGCGTCTACGTCTAAAAATCCCACTATAACGATAACAATGGATAGCGACTTGACGCTGACCGCGAATTTTGATGTGAGCGTTACAGGTAGTTTTACAGATAATAGGGATGGCAAAAGTTACCGTACGGTAAAAATAGGCGGTAACGTGTGGATGGCAGAAAACCTTAATACCAGAGATCATATATGGGGCGATAGCTGGTGTTATGACAATGATAACTCTAACTGTGAGAAATATGGCCGGTTGTATGATTGGGAAGCGGCGGTAAGAGATGCCTGTCCTGTGGGTTGGAGATTGCCGGATAATCAAGACTGGAATGATTTGGTTGAAACAGCGGGCGGCTACATTACAGCCGGCAACAGACTTAAATCGCAAACAGACTGGGTAGAGTATAGCGGTATTAGTAGTACCGACGAGTACGGCTTTTCGGCCCTGCCCGGCGGCAGCCGCGACCCCCGCGGTAACTTCCACAATGCCGGCAGCTACGGCTACTGGTGGAGCGCCACGGAGTACGGTACTACTCTCGCATGGTACCGGCGCATGTACTACAACTACGACTACGTGAACGAGGACAGCAACGATAAGAGCAACGGCTTCTCGGTCAGGTGCGTTGAGGACAATGCGGCCCAGCGGTAGCGCAGCCCCCGCAAGCCGCCGCCGCGAGCCGCGTGTTTTCGCGGCACGCGGCGTTGCCGCTGGCCGTTGTTCCGAATGGTACGTGAATCCTCGGGTACGGTTGGTGGATATCGGTAAATGATAATTTGCCGGTGTGTTGCCGTTGCTTGTCTGAACCATGATTTACCTGATTAAAGGATTAACATGATTAAACGTCAAAAGACAACGTCAAAATCACCGGTAATCCGGGTGTTGACGTTGATTTTTAATCAAGGAAATCCTTTAATCATGTAAATCAAGGTTCAGACAAAAAAGGCGGGACATGGCGCAAAATGTAAATTTGGCGCAAATGTTGCCTTCGACTCCGCTCAGGCAACGGGACCGGTGGCTGAGCGGAGTCGAAGCCACGGTGGGTGGTACAAATGTAAATTTTTCGCAATTCCCGGCATCGCGGGCGGGCACGCAGGCCCGCCCCTACGGCGGATACCGGTCTGTAGGGGCGGCCCTGTGTGGCCGTCCGTTTTTGGCATTACGTCAGGGCGAACTCTTTCTTCGCCTCTTCGAGTGAGTGGCCTTTTTCGAGGAATTCGAGGATACTCCGGCGTTCCTCCAACCGTCCTTTCCGCTCGCCCTCCTGCC
>WQRV01000034.1 GCA_009786575.1 Chitinispirillia bacterium
TGCGCCATGAAGGGCCTCCCCCCGCCATACCCCTGGACAAGGTGGGATGTCACCGGATTCAACGGCATAGAAATCTGGAACCAGGTATCGGACTGGATTGAGCACCTGGACCGCCTGCGGCAAAACCCCTTAAGGATGTCCCTGCGCCTCTTCTTCCCGAACCGCTTCCTCCGCAACGCGCCCAAAGAGCTCCTGGCAAAATGGGACGAAATGAACCTCACCCGCTTCGTAAGCGCGATAGGCGGGGTAGACGCCCACAACCGTAAAATTAAAATAGGCCCGTTCACATACGTAATCTTCCCCATCAATGTAGAACTGAGAGGCATCCGCACACACCTGTTTGCAGATGAGGCCGTCTGGAAAATCCCGGCTGACGGCAAAGCTGATAGTATTGACGCGGAGAGAATGAACCGGGCATTGGTTGACGCAATGCGAAACGGGCGCGGCTTCATAAGCAACTACAGCCGCGGCGACGCGCGCGGGTGCAAAATATTTCTGAGCGATAACAACGGAGCAATCCAATATCCGGGACTGTGGAAGGACGCGCAGCCGCCGTTGTCGTTACCGCTTACGATGAACGTGAAATTGACACGGAAAGCGAAAATAATGCTGATACGCAACGGGAAGGTCATCAAGTCAGCATCATCCAAAAACGCCGGGTGGGCGATAACGGAGCCGGGCGTATACAGGATAGAGGCCCGGCGCGGCGGAAGCGCGTGGATCTACTCCAACCCGTTTCCCGTCGGTCAATACCCAATCCGCCCGGAATGACGGCATGATAACACTCCTCAAAAAATTTGCCGACATGATCTTCCTGCTGAGGCTGCCGCTTCTGGCACCTGTGTGGACGGTGCTGATATTAGGGTGGATCGTCGGAAACCCGAATGTAAAGATTGGGGAATTTGAGTATGGCGTACTCTTCATCAACCTGCTGGGATTTTCGTTTCTCGTCGCGTCAATCTATGTCGTCAACCAGATACAGGACATAGAGAGTGACAGGATCAACAAAAAGCTCTTTCTCCTGCCGCAAGGGATAATATCAATACCTGCCGCGTGGACATTAGCCATCATCTGCGCCGCCGCGGGGCTTGCTATCGCGTGGACGCAGGGGGTGTGGATGTTTACGCTGTTTGCTTTGGGATTAATCATCGGCATCCTTTACAATCTTCCCCCCGCGTCGTTAAAAAATCACGCGGTTGGAGGGATGACCGCCAATTCTTTGGGGCACGGGGCTATCACATTTCTGGTGGGATGGCTGTCCGCAAAAAATGGGCAGGCGGTGGATATTGATTTGCTGATACCGGGATTACTGTCGTCCCTCGCACCCGCATTCGCCAACGGCGCGGTTTTTCTGGCTACCACGATACCGGATGCCGCCGGGGACAAGTTGACGGGGAAGAAAACTTTTTGCGTCGCGTACGGGGAAAAGGCCACGGCTGTCGCGGCGGCGGTGATGTGCGCGTTTGCCATGGGGACATCGTTCCTGCTGGAACACCATTACTGGGTGATGGCGGTACCCGCTGTGTTATCACTGGGGATATTTATCAACTTTGCGGTAACGGCTAAACGGGATTCGGCGTTCTACTCCTTCAAATGGCCGGTGTTCCTGCTGTCGGCCGTTGTAACGCTGTTTGTGCCTGTTTATGGAGTATTGATATTCGTAACGTTCGCGGCGGGAAGGATATACTATAAACTGCGGTTCGGGATCATCTACCCTACCTTTCGGCCGAAATAACGGCAGGGTAATTAATCATCATGAAAAAGTTTTTATTGCTGATTATCGATCTGTTATTTCTGACGCGGCCGATTATCATCGTGCCCGTGTGGGCGTTCTGCGCGTTTGGGATTTATTCCGCCGATAAGGGTTTGTTTACGCATCTCTGGCCTGACCAGTATCTGCTGATACTCCTCTACTCACTCGCCCCTGCCGCAGTCTATATCATCAATCAAATGGCGGATTATGAAGTCGATAAGGCTAATGAGGGATTTCCGCTGCTCGTGCGTTGCAATATCCCCATGAAAGCCGCCGGTATTTTCGCGGCTGTTTGCGCCCTGACATCAATACTTGGGCTGATGATGATGGGCTATGGCACGATCGCGTTTCTGGCGTTGATCGCAATCATCGCGGGATGTATCTACAGCTGCAAACCGTTTTCATTGTCGGGACGGCCGTTCCTTGATTTTCTGACAAACGCGTTTGAGGCGTTTCTGGCGTTCGCGGCGGGGTGGTGCGTCTCCGGAGCATCAGGGTGCGTTCGCGGTGGAGAGCTGTTTCGCGATGCCCCGGAACTGTACATACGCGCGCTCCCCTACTTTCTGCTGATGTGCTCCGGGTCGATCAGTTCCACATTGCCGGATATACGGGGCGACAGGGCGCACGGGAAGATCACTACGGCAGTTCGCTTTGGGCCGAAAACAGCGCATTGCACCGCGCTGGGGTGCTTGCTGACGGTTATCCCTGTGTCATTATTAATATCCAACGATTATCTGGCCCTGATATGCGCCCTCCTCGTCATCCCCGTATACATCCCGTATCTGTTCAACAGCAAGAAATCAATATATATGGAACTGCCGCACAAGGCCGGCGGCGCGGTCGTCATGCTCGCCGCGGCAACTATCCTCCCCGTCTTGCTTCCGGCCGGCATCGCCGTATATTTTATGACGTGGTTATATTTCAGGCTGCGCCACAAGGTCTCCTATCCGTCATTAAAATCCGGGGGGACGGATGTATAAGTCAACAATTCTGATTATCTGCGTGATGACATTCGCAGCGGCAGCGTTTAAGATACCGGATGACCATTCGGCAATCATCAACCCCGCGATAACAGGGATCCTTGAGTGCAGGTTTGATGATGTTTTGAGGCTGACGGATTCCGCGTATCTCTCCAATAACACAAATCCCCTCGCCGCGGTGCTGCATCTGGCCGCTTTGGGGATGCGGGACGTTGATTTCGATACGGCGATCGACACCGCCGCGTTCATGCGGTCGTTCGAGCGCGCGAAAAACGCCGTCAATACCTATGACAGTACATCCGGCACAAACTCTTATACGCTGACGCTGCGCGGGTTCGTTCTGGGGATGAACGCCTCGTTCCACCTGAAGAACGGGTCCTACATCGCCGCGGCGGCAACGGGGCTCGACGCAATAAAGGCCATGAAAGAGGCGCGCGGGTTAGACACGGCGAACACGGAGGTCAATTTTTTTCTGGGGCTGTACGACTATGCCAGGGCGGATTTGAAGAAGCGGCTCGGTGCGGCGATGTTCTGGTTCCCCGGCGATAAGGCCGGCGGGATACGGCTTTTGGAGCGGGGGGCACAGTCCGCGCGGCTGACCGGTACCGCGGCGAAGCTCGCCCTGTCGGATATCTACGTAACCGAAAGGGAGGCGCGGAAATCGCGGGATATCATATACGCTTTGAAAAAGGAGATGCCAAATAGTAGATTTGTATTGTGGGCCGAGGTTAAGTATTTTGAGGAGCAAAAAATGTTCTCGCAGGCGGCGGCCGTTTATAATAAACTGGCGGGCTCGTATCTTGCGGAAGGCCCACAGGGAGCGTACAACGCTGCGGTTACGCGGAACAAACAGGCGCACGCGCACAATAGAGCGGGCGAAAAGCAGTTTGCCGTCACCGCGTGCGGGTTGATACTCGAACGGTACGGCGATGGGGACGGTGATAAACGTATCAGCGTAATCATCAAAGATACCGAAAAACTATTGAAGAGGCTGGAACGATGACGGTTGTCGATCAAAAAAAATGCGATGAGTGCGGGACCTGCATAGGCGTATGCCCGCAAGACGCTATCATCCTGGGCAAGGCTTTGCGGATATCCTCCGAAAAATGTACATCGTGCGGGATATGCGTGCGGATCTGCCCGTTCGCGGCGTTATCTACGGATGGGGGCAAATCGAAATGAGCGATGCCGCCAATAATAAATATGATATAATAGTAGTAGGCGCGGGCCCTGCGGGGTCGATGGCGGCGATGGCCGCGGCGGAGGCGGGCAGGCGGGTCTGCCTGCTCGAGCGCAAGAGCAAGGCCGGCGCCCCGGTCCGTTGCGGCGAGGGGGTCGGGTTCAAAGGGCTTACACTCTCGGTGGAACCCCGCCCCGAGTGGATCAAGTCTACCCTCACCCGCGCGCGCATGGTCTCGCCGTCGGGCATCAATGTCGAAATCAAGAACGGCGCCGAGGGGTGGATACTCGACCGCGAACGGATGGACGCCGGCCTCGCGGCGATGGCCGCCGAAAAGGGGGCGGAGCTCATCCCCAACACGCCGGTCACCTCCGCGGAAAAGCTGCCGGACGGGACGTACAGGTGCGTATCGGCGGAGACGGGGGATGCCCGCGAGTTCACCGCCCCCTGCCTGATCCTGGCCGACGGCGTAGAGAGCCGTCTGGCGCGCGGATTCGGGTGGAACACGGCGCTCAAGCCCGGCGACATCGAATCCGGCGCGTTCGCCCGCGTCAAGTCTAAAGATATAGAGCCGGACTGCTGCGTCTTCTACACCGGGAGCAAGGCGGCGCCGGGCGGGTACGTGTGGATCTTCCCCCGCGGCGAGGGCGAGGCGAACGTGGGGTTAGGCGTCATCGGGTCGAGGTGCCGGCCGGGGCTGCCTAAGGAGTTGCTGCTCAGTTTCATCGCCGGCCGTTTCCCCAATGCGGAGGTGACGGACCTCCACTGCGGCGGGATCCCCGTGGCCCGGTGGACGCGGCCGCTCGTAAAAGAGGGGGTGATGCTCGCCGGCGACGCGGCGCGGCAGGTCAACGCCATAAACGGGGCCGGCATCGCCTATTCGCTCTATGCCGGCAAGGCCGCCGGGGCCGCCGCGGCCAAATCGATACGCCCAAACGGCACCTGCGACCACCGCACACTTACCGAATACCACCGTACCTGGGCCAAAAACTACGGGAAACAGCTGGACCGCTCGTACGCCCTCAAAGAGTTCATCATGTCGGCCAACGATGCCTTCCTTGACAGAATCGCGGAATCGCTGTCTAAGGAGGATCCGGCGAAAATAAGCTATTTACGGGTTTTCATGCGGGCGTTCGCGTCAAAACCGCTGCTTCTCCTGAAGGCTTTTAAATTATTTAAGTGATTTATTGACATTATTTCGCCCCTTATAATATAATAATAGTATAATGAGCATAATTAAACGATTAAATAGTATCTCCGGACTCCCGACCCTGCCTGAGGTGGCGCTCAAGGTTCAGCAGCTCGCCTTCTCCGACGAGGGGTGTGCCCTCGCGCTGGCCCGGATCATTGAGCAGGACCCCTCGCTCACCGCGCAGATACTGCGCGTGGCGAACTCCAGCTACTACGGCACGGGCAGCCGCATCTCCAACGTCCAGTCGGCCGTTACGCGCCTGGGGTTCAACGAGATCGGGCATATCATCGTGGCCACCAGCATCATCAAAAACTTCTCGGCGCCGTCCAACTCCAACATCCTCGACTACCGGCAGTTCTGGCGGCACGCGCTCACGGCGGCGCACATGGCCTCCATGACGCCGAGGTTCAGCGCCGTAAAGTTCAACCCCGACGAGCAGCAGACGCTCTACCTGTCGGGCCTCCTGCACGATATCGGGATCCTGCTCTACGACCAGTTCTTCAACGCGGAATTCCAGGAAATCGTGGCCTACGCTATGAAAAACGAGGTTTCCTTCCTCGAAGCCGAGGCCGCGGTGATGCCCAGGGAGACCCACGCGGTGATCGGCGCGGCCCTCTTGGAGATGTGGAAACTGAACCCGGCGGCTATAAACGGGGTACGTTTCCACCACGCCCCCGAAAAGGCGTCCGATAAACAAAAATCAATTCCTTTCGCAATCTACTTGTCAGAATATATATTATGTAATTCGGGGATAGGTTCTTTCGAGGGTCAGATCGAAAGACAGGGCGGTGAGGGCAGCATCCTCAGCGAACTGAACATAGACGCTGAGAAACTCCCGGCGTATCTGTCGGAGGCGCAGAACGAGGTCGAAAGGTCGGACCTCATCATGGCAATCGACGGGTCGCAGCCGGTATCGAACCAAAATCCGGATAAGTTGCTTAGAGCCATATAAACGTTACTAACAGGAGCTATTAGTATGAACGTGCAGTACATAAACCCGTTTATCAACGCAACGGCGGCGTGTTTCAAGAACATGATTTTAACAGACGCGAAGCAAGGCGCGCCGACAATCAAGAAAGAACCCTTCCCCCGATACGACATATCGGGGATCATCGGTTTATCGGGCGGCGCACAGGGATCAATATCCCTCTGCTTTCCTATGAAATCGGCGCTTGATATAGTCTCGGCAATGGTAGGCGCGCCGCTCACTGAGGCCGGCGTCGAGCTCGCCGACGCGGTGGGCGAAATCGCCAACATCATCGCCGGCTTCGCAAAGCGCGACCTCGCCGGCCTAAACCTGTCCATATCCCTGCCAAACGTCATCATCAGCAGCCACGTGCTCTCCGGTCTATCCGGCGTACCCACGATTATAGTGCCGTTCACGTGCCCGCTGGGACCGTTCGCCATGGAAATATCACTGAAAACATCTTAATACAGGAGATCTATATATGAGAATGCTGTTAGTTGACGATTCAGTAACAATGCGCCGTATACAGAAGACACAGGTCGGAGGCCTGGGCGTAACCGACGTCCTCGAGGCTGGCGATGGCCAGGAGGCCCTGGGAAAGCTCAAGAGCAACATGCCAATAGACCTGGTGCTCTTGGACTGGAACATGCCCATCATGGACGGCATCACCTTCCTCAAAACCGTCCGCGCCGACGACACGTACAAGGATGTGAAAATCATCATGTGTACGTCCGAATCGGAAAAGAGCAGGGTGGTCGAGGCGCTGAAATCGGGGGCGAACAATTACATCGTCAAGCCCTTTACCCCGGAAGCTCTTAAGGAGAAACTGGGGCTTTGATCTATTGACATTACCTGTTATCCAATAACGCCAACGCAAAAAGGCGGTCAGTTGTGCTGACCGCCTTTTATTTTCTGCAACATCCAACGCCATCCAAATAAAAACGGCGGCCGTAATGACCGCCGTTTTTTATTATCGCCCCGGCCGGCGCCGTGTTCGCTACTTGGCGATACCTACCGAGCCCTGCATCTTCTTGTTCTTGGCCAGAGAGTCGGTCGTATTCTTGTAACTGATGAATACCACCATCCGGTAGCTGCCCGGGGCCGCCTTCATATCCTTAGAGTTATAGCCGCTCCAGTAGATATGCATCTTGGTGTAACCCTCGTTGGTCCGAAGGGTTCCCGTAGCTGCGTCGTTGGTCTCGCCGGAGTTAACCAGGTTGCCCGCCAAGTCGTAAACCTTGACCTGGCACCTGACAGTACCGGTTTTGGGCACGTAGATGGGCACCTCAAAGACAGTACCGCCGCCGCCGTACTTAATGTAATCGATGGCCCCGTCGTTATGGGAAGCTGTAATCGTATGGAGAGGCCCGCCATTAATCTTAATGGCTTCCTGATCCTTACGGTCAGCCGGCGACGCCGGGTTCGGGATGGCCCTGATCGGCTCGTTGGGCGGGTTGCCGTAGGTGATGGGCACCCTGCGGTTCTCCGGGCCGGGCACGTTATACGGCGCGTCAAGGACGTGCGCCCTAGGATCCGTGCGGATATTGATGTAATCGCGCGGCGGGCCAAGCTCACGTTCGTTGCGGAGATAAAAACGCAGCGTCGTGGCGTTGTGGAAGATAATATCTTCAATGCCGGCGAGGTAAGGATCCGGCTTCTTCAGCTCCAGCTTCCTGTTATCGTCGAAGTTGTGCGCCTTCTTGCCCATAGACCTTTTGGCAAGACGCTTGGCACTGCCATCACTACCGGCCAGCTCCCAGATGTTGAACAGCATCTCAGGATTAAAGTTAGCGGCCTCGGTCGCGTTGTACTGCCTGTTATTCGACGAGAAGATATTTTCGCTGAATCTGACCTCAATGTAGTTCTCCTTGACTCCGCCGCCGCTGAACGAGGGGAAGAAGAGCTTGGCGGTCTCAATCACCGGCGCCGCGCCGTCAATCACCCCGCCGGCACACTCTTTAGTGACGGATTCGCCGCAATGCACCTGCTCGCCAGCCTCCTCAAAGACGCCGTCGAATATGGACACCTGCGGCCTCCACCCGGTCTGCAACGGGCCGGAACCGGTCTCCTTGAGCCATATTATGGCGCTGGAATCAGCCGCGTTTGCCGTCACCGAATCGACCGCGATGGATGTTGTACCCCTGGTAATGCGGATTTTATCACCAGGGAACTTGCCGCTCGCCGTCAGCTTGACCGGCTTGCGGAATTTAAGCTCAATAGCGTCTAAGTAACCGCATCCGCTGTAGTCACGCGTGGTCACGGAACTGGCACGCAGCGTAACGCCGGTAATCTTGACTGTAATACAGGCATTCGCGTCTGTGTTGTCCGATGCCGTAGCGCAAACTATCACCTTGCCGTTCTCGGTCGCCAGGCCCGGCGTGTAGACCACGAGCGGACGCTCCCGGGCTTCTACCGTGGGAACACCCTGATCAATAACCGTAGACTGCCAGTCGCTCGGGTGGACGCCTATCTTGTTGCCGTACTGATCCTCCGCCACGGCGCTCAGCACAACCGGCGGGTCGGTAAACTTGAGAATGAGCGTGTCTCCGTCCCAATCTCCCCTGTCGGACTCGATCTTCAAACCGGCGGGAGGCCCGGCCCTCACAGTAAACCTTTCCGAGAGCGCAGACAACTCAATATTCGACGGTATCCCGCTGATAGACGAAGGCTGCCGGATGTAAATCTGGTGCGTCAGCGAATTGCCGTGGACATCGGTCGCGTTATATATAATGAACTCAACGGTATCGAGCCCCGATACGCTCCGCGGCGCTACAGACCCGTTCCTGTTGCCCCAGTGGTTGTTGTCGTTCAGCCAGAACAAACCCTGTGCCGTCAATGTAACCCCGCCGCTAAAGACCTGCGGCAAAAGGTTCTGCGGCCCCGCGGGAGTAGCGGTTACAAGAGTGTCTTTGAAGTGCGTACTGATATTTCCCCACGCCGCAGGCCACTCCGTAATCAAACCGTTACGGTTGTAGTAGCTCACCTCCGCGCGGATAGGCTGACCGGCTATACCGCCGACAATAGGCTGACCGGGTACGGGTTCAACAATGGGGATGATCTTGATCCTGACCTCAAGCGGCGGACCGACCGTTATAACCGCCGGTATGGATGTAGTCAGGTTCGAGCCAATGTTTGTAGCTGTAATTTGCCCTGTCCCGGTTGCTTGCGGGTTGAGCGTCCAGCTTGGAGTATTCGGCGATGTAGTGGGGAACGCGGGAACCAGTTCAACGGAACGGCCCCAGTCCACCTCTATGGCCTCCCAACACGCCGCACCCGTAATGGGAGGGGTCCCGCAGTCGGTGCGCTCACCGAAAACGTAGATCGTCTTGGTATCGTTTGTGGTCATATTGAGAGTTTCGATCTGGCAGTAGCCGGGCCTCAGAGTATTGCCGCTGCCATTAGGGCACTCTTCCGCAATCACTATCCGGCTGTAGCCGTAACCGAGCAGATTAACCCGCACTGAGTCCCTTTTGTTGTAGGTCAGGTCATGGGCTTTCAGCCACGTTTCGCCGGTATTGGCGTTCTTTTCGACAACTCCCTCGCCGCGGGTAATGTCATTGCCGCGGGACGCGGTTATAATGTCGCCGGCGGCAGCCGCAGGCGACCACTGGGTAGGCTGCGGGGTCACCGACGCCGGATCATAGATGTTCGGACCGCCGGAGAAACAGACGAAGTTGTCGTATTGGTCGCGTATAACCGCGTAAACGATCTTGCTTCTCTCCACATCCGCGAAAGTAATGGGGTCTACTTTCTGTGATGCGTTTGGCGACAGCGAAAGCCCGTTGCTGTTCGGCTCTATAACAAGCTTGATGTTCTCCATGCTGGGCACAACCCTTATGTAAATAATCTGCTCAAGCGATTTCGATCCGGCAGTATACACCGCCCGCACCTGATATGTGTGGTGAGCGGCAGTACTGCGGAAAGTTATCGAATCGCCCGACGTCCCCGAAAGCGTAGTCGCGGCGTTGACCGGCGTCCCGGGTACGAAGCTCCAGACCCACCTGTTGATCAATGCGGCGCCCAAGGGGTTCTCTAAATCCTGAAGCCACGTACCGGCGGTCGCCGGCAGAGCCGTGAACAACTTCGCGGTTAACGGCAGTGCGTTGCCCGCCGACACCGTCACCTCCGCGTTAGGCACCGGATAAGGCCTCACCGCCGCGGGGAACTGCGCCGGCCATACGTAACTCGTTATCTCCTCGGTAGAGTTAGGCGTGCCGCGCCGGTTGAAGAACCTCATAACGGCAGGGTCACGGTTCACAACACGAACGGTTAGCGGTGCGCTTATCGACGGCGAAGAGTTGGGTACGGTAGCGGTTACCGTACCGGTGGGCGATGTCTCGCCCGTAGGCGTAATTGACCACTGGTAAGAAGCTGAGAGCGGCGGCGTAAGGCCCGGCACGCCGGTTGAAGTCCACATAACATCTGTAGCCTCCCACTGGTCGTTGTCGCTGCGGCGCCCCTGAACTTCGAGCGTAGTGTCGGAACCCACGGTCATATCAAGCGTAATATTTATGGCGTTAGGGCTCGCAGTCGGCTCGGAGAGCACAATGAATGTGCCCGCATGCCGCACGCCTACGCGCACCGCCGTATACGTGATTGACTCAATTATAACAGGCACCTGCCTCGAAGTCACGTTAAACCCGGCGTTGGTGCCGGTAGTTATTCTGTAGTTGACGTTAAGCCTTGTCTGGCCAGACGTTGCTAACCTGTTCAGCCTGCCCTGGCCGCGGTTTACGCCGTGAATACTCGGCGGCATTACCGCAACCGCGGGAATTGCGGTAGCGGAATCGATCGTATTCCACGATATGATCCTGCCCTGCCAGGTCGGGTCGCCAGGAACGGCGGCCCACGATACCCAGTTGCCGAACTGATCGCGTATGATGGCGAAAAAGTTATCCTGATAGGTGGCGTTCGTGGATATTGATATGGCACCCCTCGGGTGGCCCGGATCGCCTATCTGGTTCGAATCGCGCAGGCTCGCCGTAGAATCCGGCGAATCTTCTATAAATATCTTGGCCGCAGGGCCCGGACGAATCAAAACGCGCGCGGAGTCCTTCACGCACCTCGGCGCGCTCGCGCCGTAGGTAGTGTCGCAGTACTCACCTATGATCCATAAGTACGTATGGGCCTTCTCGGCGGTGACGTTGATCGAGTCGGACTTGCGAATATCTTTGCTTATGGCCGACGCAAGGGTGATTTTCTGGTTAGAGATAACCGGGTCTTCACGGTATGTCCAGCTGAAGAAACCTTTATCGAAGTTCGTCAACCTGCCGGCACCGGTATCGACCTCAACAAGCGCCGTGGCGAGCTTGGGCACCCCCGCTATCATATCGGAGCCGTCAACATTGATTTTTATGTTAGTTACCATGGCTGAGACGATATTGGTCTGGATCCGGATAGAGGAACCGTCGGCGTGGCGCTCACTGTAGAACATCCGCAGTTCATAAGATTGGCCGTTCACCAGACCAAACCGGCTTCTGTGGTCATTCAAGCGTATGGAAGCCTCAACCTGTTCGTGTATGCCGCCTATATCAAGCGCCAGCTTGTTGTTTATGAAAATCCACACGTCGTCGTCGCCTATGAACGTGAATTCGAGGCCGTCTTCCATTTTGAACTTACACACCATCTCCATAGTAAACGCATAGTTATTTTGGGTATTGCCGTTCGTTGAGGCCCAGGTATCGTTGGTAAACCCGCGCGTCTCCGTGCTGACGCCCAGCGTATCCCGGAACCTGACCCGCCCAAGTTCCTGCGCGTTCTGGCCGTTATGGTTAGTGTTAAGCCCGCCCCCCCTAAGAGGGAAGAAATTCGCGATACGGAATTCGTACATGCCGGGACGGACGTTGGGTACGTGCATAAACGTCAATTCCGCCGGCACAACCCGGTTTTCGAACGCGTTGCCGCCGTTATTGGAGTAATCCAAACTGACTAACCGGATCTGTTCCGCATCCCACTCGCCGCCGCGAATATTGGAACCGGACCAATCAACATTCTGCCCCGCCACCGGCTGCGCACCCCAGTTTCCATTTTGGTACATATACTCATAAACCGGCCTGAACTGCGTCAGATACCTGGCGCCAGCCGCTGTTGCCAAATTCCCGGATTCGTGGGGGAGATCCATCATTTCATACTGTGAAAGCTTGCTCCAGTCCCGGAACCAAAACCTCATACCGTAATTCAGGTACGGGTTATTGCTGGTATTGCTGTTCATAACGCCGCGATTGCCCAAAGCCATGTTTCTGGTCTTAGGCTTCCCGTCGAGATCCAGCATGGTGTCTACCATACCGGGCCGCATAACCTTAGAGCTGCCATTGTACTTCCCGTGCGGCTGCTCAAACTCCGGATTCGAGCGATTGGAGCGGAAATCGTAGAACGTGACCGGGATAACGGTCTCGCTTTGATACGTCTGAGCCGAAACCGCCTGCGCCAGACCCAAAAACAGCCCCAAACACGCCATAACTCCGGCCGCGCCGGCTGCCGGCCGCTTTAATTTTGAAGTTTTCATAAAACTCCTCCCCATTCGTTTATGACTAAGTTAAATTGTTTGCTCCCCCCGCACCGCATACTGCCCCCTGCCGCCATATTACGGGCACTATATACAATATAATAGAAGATAATAAAAAAAACTGTAAAAATCAATAAAAAAACTGA
Organism: Chitinispirillia bacterium; assembly: GCA_009786575.1. Taxonomy (GTDB): domain Bacteria; phylum Fibrobacterota; class Chitinivibrionia; order Chitinivibrionales; family Chitinispirillaceae; genus GUT77. Next base: position 12,724 of record WQRV01000034.1, read on the forward strand.
CATTCCGGCCTATGTACTATATTCTATTATATATTGTACCCAAAAAACGGGTAAAAGTCAACCGAAAAATCAGATTAAACGGGTGGGCGCGGATGTGCCGCCATACCGGCAGCGTCACTCCCGTATGCAGCGGACCGAATAGCCCATGTTTTTGTCATTATTGTTTTCGCGCACCTCATCGGCCCCCGAAAGCATGGCCCGGCGGAACGCGTTGTCGCCGCCATACGTGGCATCCCACCAGCTGCCGTTCGTTCCGGCGCCGTAGAAACCGCCGTCGATATTGTACCGGAAACCGCCGGGCAGCGCAGAAAAGCCGTATTCGTCGGCACCGTCCCACTCCGGCTCTTTGGATTTAAGGTTTTTACCGGCCGCGCCGCCGCCGGCCGCCCGCACCATATCCGTCCAGTTCACGCTGACGGGCAGGCGCCAGCCGGGGGGGCAGGCGCTCATAGCGGCGTTCCAGTCGTACAACCGGCCGTATTTTTCACAATTTGACGTATTATCCTCATAACACCAGCTGTTCCCGGCCGTATGGCCGGCGTAGTTCAGGTTCCCGGCCATCCATACGTATGTACCCAATTGTACCATGCGGTAGCGCCGGCCGTCCCTCGTGTCGGTAAAAGCGCCTTCAACGCCGTCACCGCCATCACCGCCGCCGTCTTCCCCGCCATTGCCGCTGCTGCCGTTATTGCCGCACCCGGCCACGGCTATCAGCAGGCAACACACTGCTGCCGCCAGCACGGAGAGCGGCATGCGTACTCCGCCGTGACCCCTTTTTCCGCCGCGGACATCTGCGTTCATTGCGCCCTCACGTTTACGACCCAGGCGTCGGTGTACCCCTTTTTCTTCACATCCGGCAGGGCCGCCTCCGCCTCCTGCTTAGTTTTAAAGTCGCCAACATAGAGCTTATAAAGCGACTGCTCAGAGGCCATGAAGGCCGGGAGGTTTACCGTGGCTTCGGCTTCTACTTTCGCTTTTCTTACCATATCTACCTGGCTCGACGCCAGTATTTGTATGCGGAAGCGGGGCCCCTGGGCGGCTTCGCCGGCCAATCCGCCGGAGGCGGCGGCCGGATTAACCGCGGCTACCTCAAGGGCGGGCAGGTCGCCTGCGGTAAGAGCGATCTCCTTGCCCTGATTCAGAGTGTCCAGGAACGTGCGGTCGCCGGAGGGGCTGTATTGGGCGCTGGGATCGGGGAGGGCGGAGGGCCCGTCGGCGGATGGGCCGCCGTGACCTGTATTTGCCGCTTTTGGCGTACAACAGGCCGTCAAAAGAAGGGCCAGCGCCGCCGGTGCCGTCATAACCAATAAAACGCGTTTCATACCTGTTTCTCCGGTTCTAAATAGTATATTTATCTACGGACGATCCGTCACCAATACATATTAATATATCAATATACATGAATTGACGGTCAAAACGCAAATCGGAAGGAGCAATATTATCAGTTATACGGAAAACGCGCCTACGGACCTGCAGGCGATCCGCCTGGCGACCCAACGCCCAAGGTTCAATATTATGCATATGTGGCGCGTATTTTTCACCTGCATGGCCATCTGGCTCCTGTCGTGGTACAGCATGGAGGGGATATCTCCGTGGGGGGAGAGGAGCATTATCCGCGTCTACGGGGACGGCGGCGGCTACTCGGTCGCCTGCATCGCCGTGAAGTTTGGGGGCGACACCGCGGCCATAAGCTCATTTAGGGTAACGGGGGCGCTGCCCGGTGCCGCCGGCCTGCCGGAGCCGGAGTTTTCCGGAACCGCGGTATGGAAAACCGTTTACCCCTTTGCCGACAGCGCGGAGGCCGTACTGCTGACGTTTCAAATGGCCAAAGTGCTGATATGCGACTCATCGGTATTTATCCCGCGCACAAACGGCCCTCACCCGCAGTTTTGGGAAAAGCTGGACCTTATAGTCATACCGGCCGCGGATGAAAAGGCTATTACCGGGGTCCGCGCCGCCTTCCGCCCCCGAATGATGGCCGCCATACCCCCATGCAGCGCCCCAAGCGGGCAAAATATTGCCTGCTCCAACGTAAGTCAGGGCGGCGCTTTCAGTTATAACTTTTTGATCAAGGGAGTGAAATTAAAATTCGCTAATGGATATTGATTTTGAAAGTTAATCATCGTATAATAATCAGTATACTATAATATATTGAATGGCAGCGTCAACAAAAAGGGCCGGTAGTATCCAATGTCCAAGAAGCTCGGAGAAATCCTCGTCGAAAACGGCATCATTACCAAGGGGCAGCTGCTTGAGGGGCTCAAGTACCAGACTGTCCAGAGTGTGATGCTCGGCGAAGCGCTCATTGCCACCAAGTCCATCTCCGACGAGGAGGTGATCACGCACTTCCTGGCAAAGCAGCTCGGCATGGGCAAACTCACGCTTAGGGAGATGGAGTTCGACCCCTACGTGGTAGACCTCGTGCCATTCGACATCGCGCAGCGGTACACGATCATCCCCATCAACAAGACGAACCGCATGCTGACCGTGGCGATAAGCGACCCGAAAAACATCTTCATGCTCGACGCCATCAAGTTTTTGACGGGGTGTACTATAAAGCCCATCCTCGTCCCGGCCAAGGAGATCCAGGAGGCGATAAACATCAACTATCAGGCCGACTCGAGCATGGACAACATCCTCAAGGAGGTGAAGGGCGGCAGCGGCCTTGAGGTAGTGGCGGACAGCCGCGAAAACGAGCCGGAGGATATTGCGGCGGGCGTCTCCGACGCGCCGGTTGTGAAGCTCGTGAACCACCTGATAGCGGAGGCGATACGCAAGAACGCGAGCGACATACACATAGAGTGCTACCAAAGCATTTTGCGCGTGCGCTACCGTATAGACGGCATGCTGGTCGAGATGCCTCCCCTGCCCTACCGCCTGCGGACGTCGCTCACGTCGCGCATCAAGATCATGGCGGAGCTCGACATATCGGAGCGGCGGCTCCCGCAGGACGGCCGCGTGAAGATCAAAACCGGCAACCGCGTGGTGGACCTGCGCGTCTCCACGACCCCCACCATCTTCGGCGAAAAAGTGGTTATGCGCATACTCGACTCGTCGAACCTCATGCTCGACATGGCCAAGTTCGGCATACAACCCAAGGCGCTGTCGCAGATAAACGAGGCCCTGCTGGCGCCCTACGGGATGATATTGGTCACCGGCCCCACGGGGAGCGGCAAGAGCACTACGCTCTACTCGGCGCTATCGGCGCTCAACAAGTCCGACGTGAACATCATGACCGCCGAGGACCCGGTGGAGTACAACATCGACGGGATCAACCAGATTAACGTGCACCCGGGCATCGGGCTGACCTTCGCCTCGGCGCTGCGGTCGTTTTTGCGCCAGGACCCCGACATCATAATGGTGGGCGAGATCCGCGACCTGGAAACCGCCGAGATCGCCGTCAAAGCCGCGCTGACGGGCCATTTGGTGCTCAGCACCCTGCACACCAACGACTCGGCCTCCACCCTCACCCGCCTCACCGACATGGGGATAGACGTCTTCCTCTGCGCCTCGGCGGTGCGGCTCATCATAGCCCAGCGGCTCATCCGGCTCGTCTGCCCCGAGTGCAAGGAGCCTATAGACCCCGCCGGAAACGAGCACATACAATTTTTAAAACTTACCCCCGAGGAGCTGAAAAATATTACTTTCTATAAAGGGGCCGGTTGCCCCGTATGCAACGGCACCGGGTACAAGGGCCGGGCCGGCCTCTACGAGATCCTGCCAATCACCACCAACATCCAGGAGATGGTGATGGACAAGAAACCGCCGTACCTGATCAAAAAGGCGGCGGTCGAGGAGGGGATGGTCAGTTTGAGGATGGCGGGGATCGAGAAGCTGAAAGCCGGCGTGACGACGGTGGAAGAGGTGCTGGGGGCGACGTCGTAAATACAGTTTGGAGTTTGGAGCGCGGAGTTTGGAGTTAAAACAGTTCCAAGCTCAAAACTCCAAACTCCACACTCCAAACTATAATATAAGGGTAGCGTGCAATGACGAATATTCATGAACTGTTGAAGAAGATGGTCGATATGCGGGCATCTGACCTGCATCTCACCAACAACTCTCCCCCGCTCTACCGCGTGGACGGGCGGCTTACGCCGTTTAGCCCCGAAAAGCTGGCGGCCGACGAGGTGCTCAAGCTCGCGTACACGATCATGAGCGAGGCGCAGCGCAAAAGTTTTGAGCAGAACAAGGAGGTAGACTTCGCCATAGGCGTGCAGAACCTCGGGCGCTTCCGCGTGAACGTCTTTCTGCAGCGGGGCTGCGCCACGGCGGCGATACGTATGATCCCGCACATCATAAAGCCTATAGAGGAGCTGGGCCTGCCGCCCATAATAAAGCACCTCTCCGAGCGCCCAAACGGCCTGGTACTCGTAACAGGCCCCACGGGGAGCGGCAAGAGCACGACGCTTGCGTCCATAGTAGACAAGATCAACACCGAGCGCGAGGGGCACATCCTCACGGTCGAGGACCCCATAGAGTTCGTGCATACGCACAAGCGCTGCATTGTAAACCAGCGCGAGGTGCATCAGGACACGAAGTCTTTCGCCGCCGCGCTGCGCGTGGCCCTGCGCCAGGATCCCGACGTAGTGCTCATCGGCGAGATGCGTGACCTTGAAACGATCCAGGCCGCCCTAAGCATCGCCGAAACGGGCCACTTGACGCTTGCGACCCTCCACACGAACTCGGCGGCCCAGACTATCAACCGCATCATCGACGTCTTCCCGGCGGAGATGAAGGAGACGGTCCGCACCCAGCTTTCCATGGTGCTCGAGGGCATTGTGAGCCAGGCGCTGATCCCCCGGGTAGGCGGCGGCCGGGTAATGGCCTGCGAGATCATGACCGCCACCATGGCCGTGCGCTCAATGATCCGCGAAGACAAAATACACCAGCTGCAGGGCATAATAGAGATCAGCCAGCAGCAGGGCATGCAAACAATGAACAGCCAGTTAGCAATGCTCTTCCAGCGCCGCCTGATCTCCAAAAAAGACGCGTTCGGAAGAAGCCCCGAACCGGAAAGTTTAAGAAAGTTAATCGGAGACCCATAACGGGTGAGGAGTAAAAGGTAATGGCTAAATTTGAATACGTAGGCGTAAGCGAGGGCAAGCAGGTAAAGGGCGCTATAGAGGCCGCGTCTAAGGAAGACGCCGGGGTACAATTGCGCAAAAAGCGTATCCGCGTGATGACGCTCAAAAAGGCGTCTATCGCGCTTACTCTGCCATCGATGCCCGCGGGCATCAAGCTGCAGGACATTTCGCGCTTCACGCGCCAGTTCGCCGCAATGGTGAGCGCCGGATTGCCGCTTGTCCAGTGCCTCGACATTCTTGGCGCGCAGACTGAAAACAAGTCGCTGGCCAAGGCTATTAAGTCAGTCTCAGGCGACATTCAGGGCGGCAACAATCTGGCCGACGCTATGGGCAGGTTCCCAAAAGCATTCAATACGCTCTATTGCAACATGGTTGCGGCCGGCGAGCAGTCCGGCAACCTCGACGGCGTGCTCAACCGCCTCGCTGAATATCAGGAGAAAGCCGAGGCGCTGCGCCGCAAAATCAAGGGCGCCATGACCTACCCGGTAATCGTTCTCGTTGTGGCGGTGGGCGCGGTAGTCGCAATGCTTGGCTTTGTTGTGCCTACGTTCGCGCAGATGTTCGTAGACATGGGCGGTGAGCTGCCGCTCCCCACGAAGATCGTTATGGACCTCTCGAACTTCCTGATGGCCTGGTGGTGGGCCCTCATCGGCGGGACAGTTACCAGTCTTGTGATCTTCCTGCAGTACTACAAGACGGAGAAGGGCAGGATCAACGTAGACAAGATTAAGCTGAAACTGCCGGTTTTCGGCGACCTTGAGCGCAAGAGTTCGGTCAGCCGTTTCTCGCAGACGCTCTCTACCCTCCTGTCAAGCGGCGTATCAATTTTGGAAGCGCTCCACATCACCGCCAAAACCGCCGGCAACAAGGTGCTTGAACTTGGAATCATGCGCACACTCGAAAAGATACAGGGCGGCCTTTCGATAGCCGAACCGCTCTCGGAAACCGGCGTGTTCCCGCCGATGGTCATACACATGATCTCGGTCGGCGAGAAAACCGGCGACCTCTCCGGCATGTTAAAGAAGGTGTCGGAGTTCTATCAGGAGGAGGTCGATGCCGCGGTTGAGGCGCTCACGTCTGTCATCGAGCCGATAATGATCTGCATATTAGGCGTGGTCATTGGCGGCATCCTGATCGCCATGTACCTGCCGATGTTCGACATGGTCGGCATGATCTAGTAAGATCGGAGCGCACAAACGTGGAAAACATTGAAGCAGATGTTTGTACGGACGATATTACCGGCATCCTGAAAAACGCTCTAACCGAAGATTTGGGAACGGCCGGGGACATCACGTCTATGGCCATCTTCGGCGAAAGCGATACCGGCGCCGCGCAGATCCGCAGCAAGCAGGCCGGCGTGCTGTCGGGCGCTACGCTCATCAAACCGCTTTTCGGGCTGGTCGATTCCCTCCTGTCAATGCAATCTCAGGCAGGGTTAATACCGGCCGCCGGAATTGAGGTATGCAGCCGCGACGGCGACAGGATGGAGCCGGGAACCGTTATCTGCAAGATCAAAGGCCCGGTGAGGTCGATCCTCTCCGGCGAGCGCACCATTCTCAACCTGCTCCAGCGTTTAAGCGGCATCGCCACAACGTCATCCAGGATGATCGAAATCCTCAAAGGCACAAACACGCGCCTGCTTGACACAAGGAAAACGACACCCGGCCTGCGTGCGCTTGAAAAGGCGGCAGTGCGCCACGGCGGAGGCGATAACCACCGCTTCGGGCTGTACGACATGATCCTCATAAAAGATACGCACATAAAACGCGCCGGCGGAGTGGAAGAAGCCCTTAAAAAAGCGCTGGCGTGGCGAGACGGCAGAAACGGCGATAAACCTATGATTGAGGTGGAAGTGCAATCCGTAAAAGAGTTCATGAAGGCGCTGCCTCTGGGGCCGGACAGAATAATGCTCGACAACATGGGCCAGAACGAGATAGAGGCCTGCGTAAAAGAGCGCAACGCCTCCGGGAAAAACATCCTCCTCGAAGCGAGCGGCGGCATATCGCTCGACACGCTCTCCGCGATCGCGGCAACCGGGGTAGATTTCATATCGTCCGGCGCGCTCACGCACAGTGCGCGGGCGCTGGACATCCATCTGGTAATGGTGTAACGTGGAACACCAATACATCTACATAGACAGCGTAGACTCCACAAATAACTACGCCAAATCCGTGAAAAATCTGTCCGGCGGCCAGTTGACGGTACTCAGGGCGGGACGCCAAACTGGCGGGCGCGGGCGCGGAGACCACCGGTTTTTCTCAGACCACGCAGGCGGGCTATGGGCATCAATCATCACCCCCATAAGCGATATATCAGCGCACTTCGAACATAACCGGGCAATATCGCTCGCCATCCTCGAATCATTAAAAGGCACGGCGGGCAGCAGCGCGCCGATAACTATAAAGTGGCCGAACGATATCTACTGGGGAGACAGGAAGATCACCGGCATACTGTTAGAAAATGTTCCCGATAACCCGGATGTAATGGTAATAGGCTTCGGGATAAACGTAAATATCGGCGCAAACGACTTCCCTGACTATCTGCGCGGCGCGGTAACGTCCGTACTTATAGAAACCGGAAGAGAAGCGCCGCAGGACCGGATGCTTGAGGATATCGTCAACGGGTACCGCCAGTACCTTAACAGCGACGATCAGGCCATCGTCCATAAAATATATTCCGGCAACCTCTACAGGCGCGGGCACCGGGCGACAGTAGGTTCACATACCGGTAAATTCATTACCGTCGAAATAGACGGGCGGCTGAGGCTTGAGACCGGCCATGGAGATGTGCTGTGCAGCTCAGGGACACTGCTTTTTAACGGATGACGACCATGAATAACGTACTGTCAATAGACATAGGTTCCACCAGAACGCATCTGGCCGCCGTTGACGTTGATACGCTGTCAAGCGCCTGCCGCATCGGCTTCGACAACACGGATTTCAACGCCCGCTTCCTGCCGTCAATCAAAAATATCATATCAGGCTGTCAACACATCGCCAAAGTAAACATCACCTCATGCGTGAAGATTCTGGCAGTCAAGGCCAAAGACCTGTGCGGATCGTTTGACGATGTCAACATCATCAGGCACCACGATAACCTGCCCATATCCGTCAATTACGAAAACCCTCAAACATTAGGAACCGACAGGCTCTGCAACGCCCTGGCCTGCGCGTCAATGTTCAATGGTCAAAACTGTATCATTATAGACTCCGGCACCGCAATAACAATCGACTATCTGCGCGGCGGAAAGACATTCGAGGGCGGGGCGATACTGCCCGGCTGCGCAACCCAGGCCCGCGCCCTGCACCGCCAGACCGACGCGCTGCCGTCTGTCAATCTACGCGGTATTGATGATGACACCGTGTCAATCCCCGCAACATCAACGGAGAAATGCATCAACGCCGGGATTTTATTGGGTACGGCGGGAGCGGTGGAGAGGTGCATCTGCGAATATCTGCGTATCAACGGCAGCAAAGGCAATAACGATACGGTGATAGCGGCTACAGGCGGCGGCTGGGAGATCATCAGGCCGTTAGTCAACATCAATCATCACACGATAAAAACAATCCCGGATTTAACGCTAATCGGGGCGGCACTGTATATTTAGCCCGCACAGGCTCACCGCCCATTCACCGTAAGGGCTCCCCTGTTCAGCGTTATAAATCTTCCTAACAAATCGTATCTCTCTGCTGCCCCAAATCGCCGTTTTGCGGCGTTTTTAAGGCTGCGGCCGCCAAACTTTTTAATGTTGAGTTTTTCATTGTCCCCCCTTAACGCACCGCACCGACAAAGCGGCGTCTTTGGCGTAACTGTCCTCGCCCATGTCATTCCCCTCCGAACTCACGTATCGGCACCGCGCTTTGCCGCTTGCGTCTTCTGCGGTACTCCACCAACCGGCGTTATCGCCGCGGTTGTAGAAGCCATTAATGGGGTTGTAGAAACCGCCGGGCAGGGCCGAAAAGCCAAAATAATCATCACCGTTCCAATCGGTGCCCCAACCGGTTTGTGATTTCAGTTTCTTACCGGCAACGTCACCATCGGCGGCCTGCGTCAAATCGTTCCAGTCTTCGCGCGCTGGCAAACGCCATCCCGCGGGACAAACCGTCATCGCGGCATCCCAGGTGTACATTCTTCCGTACACATCGCAGTTGGACGGATTATCATTGTAGCATCTGCTGTTACCTGCGGCGAAGTTGAGGTTGCGCGCCATCCACGTACGCTCTTCGATTTTCACGGTGCGGTACTTTTGCCCGTCTCTTGCGTCTATCAGCGGCTCAGCGTCGTAAACGCTGTAAATCGTATCTGTAGTTTGTACCATTTGGCCTTTTTGCAGCGTTTTGGTTATGCGGATGTACGTTTCCGAAGAGTTGTCATAATCCTGATCTTCGCTGCGGATGAGCGTTAATACTCCTTTTTCCCATTTGTATTCAACGGAATTGTAAATCATGCCCGCGTGGCCGCCTTTCGCGTGAGACCTTAGCGTTTTCGTCTCCTTGTCGGCCCACACATTCATAATGCCGGACAGCTCGTTATGACGGTTATAACTTTTTGTTTGAGGGTCATAGATATAAATGTCGTCCAGCTGATTGGAAACTCCGCGGGACGACATGATGGCGATATCCATGTGGTTATCAAAATTATAATCCGCCAGCGAGACAACAAAATACCACGGCCCCGCCTCTTCTCCTCCCCTGTACGGAAGGCGGATAGTGTGTTTCGTGCCGTTATATACAAATGAGAGGCTGTCTATGATATTTTCGTCTTCATCCGAACCGTCGGGAGGGAAACCGGTTATGGCGACGGTGCCGCCGTTGAATTCCAGATTGCGGACGTATTTCCGTACCGTTTCGCCGGCATCCTCCGTACTGCCGGATACCGAAGGTTCCGCCTGCATGTCCGCAAGCGCGGCAATCTTAGCGGCCACGTCTTTAAAGAAAATTGTGTCGCCCTCTGCGTTAAGATAATATTGCGGAATGGACTTGTCAATTAATTCGTATGTGTTGCCGGCGTAAACTAATCCGCCGAAACCACAGTTGCCGTGCCCGTCTTCCGTGGCGATTTCAAGTTGCTTTGCAGTAAATTTGAATTTAAGGATACAGTCATTGTACTCGTTAATTCCGGTATATGTTCCTGCGCCGTCTTTAATTGTCATCAACCCGTCTAACTGTCCTGAGTTATATGACGGAGCACCACGGGAAAGTTCGAGGAAGAAGAGCGCTGAGTTGTCCGGCAACGGATATACCAGTACCGTACCTACAGGCCCTGTTTCCACATCGTCCCCAAACTTATAAGTTCCTCCGGTTACTTTGCCGTCCATTGTTTTCGCTGAGCGATTTCCATCCGAGCCGCAGGCCGTAATCAATAAAACCAGCGCGGAAAGCAGCGCCGCCGTTAATGTCAATTTCCTGTTCATGCCAAAATCCCCTCCGTCAAAAAGTTCCAGTTAGAATTTCTCACTCACGATTTACAGATTCCGCAATGAAATATTACTTCATGCAGCGAACAGAGAGCAAGTACGGCTTGCCTCTGTGGCTCATGCCCACATTGCCGTAGTTGTAGATCATGTACCGGCGCCAGGCGTCGTATCTGCTGACCTCCGTGGCGCTCCACCAGTCGCCGTTGTTGCCGGCATGGCTGAAATCGCCGCCTGCATCGCCGCTTGAATAGCCGCTGCCGCCCGGCAGGGCCGAAAAGCCGTATTCGTCGGTTCCGTTGCCATCTTCCGACCACCCGCTCTTAGACTTGAGCTTATTTACCGCTCCTTCGCCGCCTGCAAAATCCACAAGAGCCTGCCACTCTCCGTGACTGGGCAAATGCCAGCCGTCAGGGCAAGCCGTCAGCGCCGTTTCCCAGGTATATAACCTGCCGTACTTCCCGCAGTTGGCATCGTTATTATCATAGCACCAGGAATTGCCGGTTTTGAAGTTAAGGTTCTGCGCCATCCATGTATGGCTGCCTATTTTCACCATGCGGTAAGTTTGGCCGTCTCGCGGGTCCGCAAAAGTTTCCTCGCTTTTTGCGGCTTCGGCCTCGCGGGCGGCCTCCTCGGCCTCCTGGGCGGCGGCGCGGGCAAGAACGGCCGCGGTCGCGGAGGCGGCGTCGCTAATGTCGTCTCCCGGGCCCGGCAGCTTCCCCAAAACGCAGCGCACGGAAACCCCGCCGTTCTTGTCGGCGTAGTTCCCGTCCACAAAGTCGAAGTTCGAGACAATGCCCAGGTTCCGCGCCTTGCCGCCGTCCGCGATCTCGTCGTCGGTCCACCAGGCGCCTATCACCCCGCCGCCCGCATTTGTGCCGTCGCGGCTGCGGAGCCCGCCGGGCAGGGCCGAAAAGCCGAGCCCGTCAATGCCGTTGGCGTCACAGGGCAAAGAAACGCTTTCGTCCTCCTCGTCAAAGCAAAAATCCCAGCCGGTTTTTGATTTCAGCTGTTTACCCGCGGCCTCCTTACCTCCGGCAATCTCAATCAAATTATTCCAATCGTCGCCGGCAGCCAGCCGCCACGGGGACGGGCAAGCCGCCATCGCGGCGTCCCACGTATACACTCTGCCGTACTTATCGCAATTGGAACCGTCGTCTCCAAAGCACCAGCTGTTATCCGCCGCGAAGTTGAGGTTCTGCGCCATCCACGTCAGATTGCCTATTTTCACCGCGCGGTAGCGCTGGCCGTCGCGCGAGTC
>WQRV01000035.1 GCA_009786575.1 Chitinispirillia bacterium
TGATTAAAAATCAACGTCAAAACCCGGATTATTGGTGATTTTGACGTTTAATCATGTTAATCCTTTAATCAGGCAAATCATGGTTCAGACAATCATCAACATACCAATAAACCCCAATTTACCAATATAGTGTATAACGCAAAAACATTTTGAATTTAATTTGGATATTAAACAGAAGATTCGATATACGGAATTCTCTTCAACACATCGCCAAGCAGCCTCAAATTCAGATTCTTAAGCCATTCTAACATCTCATCCATAGATTCTATCACGTCTATGTGAGAGATGCTTTCTGCGGCTTCGGCGAAACTTATGTTGGCTATTATCTCTTTTATGAGGGGGACGCTTCTGGGTATTACGCTGAAACGGCGCAGGCCCAGGCCAATGAGCAGCACTGTGTGGAGCGGGTGGCCGGCCATTTCACCGCATATTGACAAGGGCTTCCCGTTGTCGTTTGCTATTTTTATGGCGTTGCGGATGATCCGCAGGAATGCGGGTTCTACCGGGTTGTAGAGGTAATTTACCTTTGAGTTGTTGCGGTCGGCGGCGCTCAGGTACTGTATGAGGTCGTTTGTGCCTATGGACGCGAAGTCTATCTCCTTCATGAACATATTGATTTCGAGGGTAGCGAGCGGCACCTCGAAGAGGACCCCGCATTTGGGCATGGGTATGCCGACTTTGGCGGCCACTTCGCGGATAAACGCTTTGGCCTCCATCCACTCTTGCAGCGTGGTGACCATGGGAACCATTATTGAGTAGTCGTGCCCCTTGCCGGCCTTGAGGATGGCTGCGACCTGAGTTTCGAAGATCTCCTTGCGTTCGAGGAAGATTCTTATCGCCCGCCATCCCATAAAGGGGTTGAACTCCTGCGGCATGTCGAAGAACTGCGGGATCTTGTCGCCGCCTATGTCCATGAGCCTTATGGTTGTGTGTTTACCGCGGCCCTTGCTGAGGATTGACTCGTAGTAGGCCATGTGCGCCTCTTCTGGCGGCATGTCCTTGCGGTTTGACAGGAGGTATTCGGTGCGGACGAGGCCGATCCCATCGGCGCCGTTTAAGACCGCTTCTTCGGCGTCTTCGGGGAGCGATATGTTGGCGAGGACCTCTATCCTTATGCCGTCGCGCGTGTAAACCGGGCGGTTCCATTTGGATTTGAGCTCCCTGTATATCTCTTCGCCGTGCGTCTTTTTGTGGTACTCGGATACGACCGCGGCGCTTGGGTGGACGAAGACGGTGCCCTTGTCGGCGTCAACCAGTACCTCGTCGTTTGGGGCGATGTGGTCGGAGATGTTGCGCACGCCGGAGATAACCGGGATGTTGTAGGAGCGTGCGAGGATAGCCGCGTGCGAAGTCTTACCGCCGCTGACCGTAATCACCGCGCTGATTTTCGAGCGGTCGTAGGCCAGAATGTCGCTTGGGGTAAACGTCCGCAAAACGATGAGGACGACCGGCTCGGCGAACGTCTTGGCCCGGCCGTCTTCGTTGTGCAGGTACGAGACTAATTTCTCGCACACCTCCACCATATCGCTCGACCGCTCCTTGAGGTAGGCGGTGCCGGCGGAGTCGAACCGCTTGATGAAGTCGTTGGAGACCATCCTTATAGACGTTTCCAGGTCAAACAGCTTTGCGGATATCGTTTCGACTACCTGGCCTATGAAGGCGGGGTCGTCTAATATGTGCTCGTATACGTTTAGGATAGATGAGTCTACCGTGCTTTCGCTGTCGAGGTCCTGTATAAGTTTGCGGTAGTCTCTTCTCGCGCGGTCGCGGATCTCGTTGAAACGGATGATCTCGCCGCCCACAGCCTCCCTTGAGATGTTTACCGCGGAAGTCTCCTGCTGCTGCACCGCCCTGCCGACAAAATACGCCTTGCCCAGGCCCCATCCGGATACTACGGACTCTCCGGTGAGCTCCTGTTCAACTTTTACGATTTCGTCGTCAATTTTCTTTTTCATAGTTATATTATCTTCCACACGCCGGCAGCGAAATCACGTACCAAACGGTCCGTCGAGAACCAGCCCATCCTCGATATATTGAGCAGGCACTTGCTGTCCCATAGCGCCCTGTCCTTGTACAGTTCATCGACCGCCCTCTGCTTATTAATATAATCTGAAAAATCCAGCAAAGCAAAACTTCTGTCTGAATCCCGCAAAGACGAGAGCAGCGGGAACACCGCGTGGCCGTCGTCTATGCTCATCAGGCGCGTGTCAAGCAGGGCAAAAATCCTTTTAAGCCGCTCGTCTTCTGCCACCACCCTCGCCGGGTTGTAGCTGCCGTTCATATTAATAAGCTCGTCCGACATTTTGCCGAACGCGAAGATGTTCTCTTCGCCTACGCGCTTTATCAGTTCTACGTTAGACCCGCCCCGGCTCGCGATGGTTAGTGCGCCGTTGAAGGCGAATTTCATGTTGAACGTACCGCCCGGCTCAAGCGAGGCCGTGGATATTTGCTCGGAGAGGTCGGCCGCAGTAACGAAGCGCTCCGCCCAGCTTACGCTGAAATTCGGGACAAAGACCACACGCATCTGCTCCTTCACACCGGGGTCGTTGTTGACAAGGTCGGCCACCACGTTTATCAGGTGGATGATCTGCTTTGCCAGAAAGTCGGCCGGAGACGCCTTGCCTGAAAAAATGTGCGCGCGCCGGCCATTAAGCGTCGCTCCCTCGTCCTTTATCCTCAAATAGTCGCACAGAATCATGAAAATATGGAGCAGCTGGCGCTTTGACATGTGTATCGGACGGCTGTGGACATCGAACATCATCGTCCCGTCTATGCTAATCCCCAGCCTGTCCCTCAGGGCGTTGCATAGGGTAGCCTTCGCGCGGCTTTTTACAATGTTGAACTCTTTGAGGATCTCCGCGCTATTAGCGTACTCCTCGAACTTCTCAAGCTCTTCGGGGCGGCGGACCCAGCCGTCGCCTATCGTACGCGTAATCAGGTTCGAGAGCGGCCTGTTGGCGCACAAAAGCCACCTGCGGTGCGAGACGCCGGTCGTCTTGCAGTTGAACTTTTCGGGATAAGACTCGCCGAACGCCGGGAAGACGTGCTTCTTTATAAACTCGGTGTGTACGGACGAAACGCCGCTGACCGAGCTGGAACCCAAAACGGCCATGTCGGCGAAACGGATGCGCTTGACCTCGCCCTCCTCAATGAGCGACAGGTTGCGCAGCAGGTCTATGTTGTGCCCCACGCGCGACCTTATGTTGTCTAAGTGCTCAAGGTTGATATCGAATATCACCTGCATGACCCTGGGCAGAAGCTGGCCGATTTTGTACACCGGCCACGTTTCGATGTGCTCGCGGTGGACGGCGGAGCTTGAGTAAGAGAAGATGTTGGTCGTCATCTCCCACGCCCGCGTCCACTCTATCCCCTCCTGGTCCACGAGCACCCGCATCAGTTCGGGTATGGCCAGCGCACACCGGGAGCCGTTGAGGTGGATGGCGATTTTGGCGTCGAGCTCCATTATGTTGTTGCCGTTCTGTTTGTGGCGGCGGATTATATCCTGAATGACCGCGCTTACGAAGAAGTACTGCTGACGGATACGCAGGTCGTGGGCGCGGCGGACATCTTCCTCGGGGAAGAGCACCTTGGTAATGCGGCCCGACTGCGACTTCTCCTCGCAGGCCCTTATGTAGTCGTTGTGGTTCGTGTAGTCGGGCAAAAATTCTTCGTTGGCCCGGGCCGACCAGAGCCGCAGGGTATTTACAATTTCGTTGCGGTAGCCGACAAGCGGCACATCGTAGGGTATAGCGTATACCTCTTCGGCGTTCTTCCATTCGTAGGGGCCTAAGGGCTTGTTCTCGTCTATCCGGTTGCACTCCCCGGCGAACTTCACGACGCAGGCGTACTCGGGGCGGACGATCTCCCAGGGGTGGCCCTTGTGGAGCCAGTCGTTCGGAAACTCCATCTGCACGCCGTTTTTTATCTCCTGGCGGAACTGGCCGTAGTCGTAGCGCACCCCGTAGGCCATGGACGGCAGGCCCAGGGTAGCCATAGACTCGAGGACGCAGGCGGAGGCCCTCGCCTTGCCGCTGTTGCCCAGATCGAAGTCGTCGTCCTTGTCGAAAAGCTCGGAAACCGATATGCCTAAAGAACTTACGGCGGCCGTGAACGCCTCCTCGATACCCAAATTGACCATGTTTTTGTAGAGGCTTTTGCCCAGCATGTACTCCATGGAGAGGACGTAGACGCGCCGTTTCCCTATGTAGCTCCTCTGCGTGTTTATCCAGTGGTCTACGAGCTCGGCCCTCACCGCGTAGGCCAGAGCCATAAATTTGTCGTAGGTCGTAGCGGTCATCTCGTCCTTCGCCAGAAAGTTGCGAAGGTAGCGGATGTAGGTACTTCTCAGGTATTTGTAGTCCATCATAAGATGTACCCCGGCTCCCACATTCTGACCGTTTGACGACAGGAAGAAAACATTTAGGGGGGACTCCCCCTAAATTAATTATATCATAGAAAATAATTTATTGCAATGGATTATGACAGTTTTTTGTTATAATTTTTTTTCGGGAATCCCCCCGAAAGCAGGGGGAATAGGGGTTAGGACGGTCAAAAACGGCGATTCCGGGGTAAAAACCGGGCAGCGTTGGGTGCCTGCCGCTGCAAAAAAAAGGCGGCCCTTGCGGCCGCCCTAACAAAAGAGTTTAACTGGAGTTACTCAAGCGTAAGCGTAGTAACCGAATACGCAGGAAGCGCCAGCTTCATCCCCGGCTTGACGTCTATCGACGACTGGGCAGGGCCTTTACCGGCCTTGCCCGGGGAACCCGCGGTTTCGGGGGTCAGCTGCTGCATCTTCGCCTTCCCCTGGAATCCCGGAACGTCCAACGTCACGTTGGCCACCGATTTCGGGTACTTGTTCACGATCATGAGAGACTTCTTGCTGCCGTCCTGGGTCAGGTAGCTCGTGACATTATCGTCGCCGGTACCCGACTGGAGGAGCGAACCGCGGCCCAAGCTGTGGCTCGCCATCTTGAACGCCCAGTACGACGAGCGCGGGATGTTGTCGCCGTCCGGCGCACCGGTGCGCGACAGGTAGCCGTAATCGCCGCCCTCGGGGGTTATGCTGTTGTGGACGTCCCAGTACGACGCCTGCTCGATGTTGACCTTGGTCAGCATACCGAGGTAGTCGGCCACGAAGAGCGCGTTAACGATGCCCATGGTCTGGGGGCCCGGGTCGAAGTCAACCGAATTCCACTCTGTTAGCCAGATCTCGTACTTCTTGTTCGGGTTCCCGAAATCCTTGAGCTGTTTGCGCACGCTGCCCAGAATCTCGGGCAGGGTCTGCGGCGCGGCGAGCAGGCCGGCGTCGTTCTCCTGGCCCGCATGCTGCGGGTAGTGGTGGACGTTCACGCCGTCTACCACGTCTTTAAGGTGCACGAATGTCTGCTTGTTCCACTCGCCGTCGAGCATCCAGACAGCCGTGACCAGAACCTTCGGGTCGGCTTCCTTCATCTTTTGAGCGAACACCTTGGCACGCTTGCCGTAGTCGTCGCCGGAGGTAACATTGGGGTGCCAGCTGCCGTAAAGCTCGTTGCCGATCTCCCAGTACCTGACATTGCCCGGCTTATCCTTGTTGACGTGCTTCACCCACTTGGCCGCCTCTTCCGGCGTGCCGGTGCCGAAGTTGGCGGTGATCATCGCCTCGGTACCCGTCTTCTTGCAGAACTCAAGGAACTCGTCGGTATCTACCATCCAGTCCTTGGCCTTCAGTATCTGCTCCCAGTGGTCGTCGTCGGCGCGCAGGCCGCCGGGGTAGCGCAGGACGCCATGGCTAACGTCCTTCACGTACTTTTCGGTAGCAGGGAGCAACAGGTCGGCGTCCCAAAGGGCCACGTTGATGCCGAAGATTCCCGGATTGATTTTTTCCGTGAGCTTCTTGCCGAAGTCGCCCTTAACAGTAACGGGTATCTCGGCCGGCATCTCCTTTACCTTCGCCTCGCGGTCGTTGGTAAGACGGATGTTGTCAACGCGGAATGTGCCGCGCGAACCCTCGCCCGCCGGTTTGAAGTCGAGAACGAAAACGCCCTGCAGGTCAAATAAACCGTTTTCCACTGCTTCGGGCGGCTGGTAGTAGGGGAACTTCGAGAACGTCCTGAACGGCACGATCACCTCGTTCCACCCCTTGGCACCGCCGCTCGGAGCTACCCAAAGCTCGTTGCCGCCGTCGCCCACCTGCACGGTGATCGGCTGATAAGGCTTGTCGGTGTAGAAGTCGAACTTCAGGCCCCAGTGCTTCGTCCAATCGCGGTGCTCCTTCGAGCGTTTGTTCTCGGCGTAGTTGTAGAGGAAATCGACCCAGTCGTTCAGGCGGTAGGTCATTTGGAGCGACTTGGTGCCGCCGTCGGGGGCGCCGGACTCGCCGTACTCCAGCTTACCCTCGGACTTAGGCCCGTGGGAAAGGTTCCACTTGCGGTCGTTGTCGGTCTCTAAGTTATGCAGCATGACGTCCGGGGCGTTCGACTTGAACGCGTTCCAGAAGTCTTCCGGGTTGACGTAGCCGGGGATCGACTCGATGAATGAAATGTCGCTAACGTAGAACGTGGCCGGCGCATCCTTGGGGATGTTCCTGTTCTTCTCGTCGTTGCGGCCAACGGAGAAGCGGATTTCGCGGATCTTCGACCAGTCTACCTTGCTTGAAATCTCGGCGCTGCGGTTGGCGTCCCAGTAGAGGCCGCTTGCCGTAAAGAGGCGTATGGGAACCATGTAATACTTCCACACGGTGTCGATGGGGCCAAAGTCGCCGATGAAGAGTTTGGTCTGCGTCTTGACATCGTTGCCCTGATCATCAAGTACGCCTACCGAAGCGGTGACAAGGCCGGGGCTTCCCCTGCCCCAGAACGCGAGGCCCGCGGTACCCGTCGTGCGGTATTTGGAGATATCGATGTACTTGTCGGTGCCTATAGATACCGTGACGCCTGAATACTCGGACTGATCCATATAGTTAGCCAGCACCTCTTCGCCGCCTGCGGTCTTCTGTGTCCTGAATGCGGTCTTGCCGCCGTAGACGTGGGCAAAACCGCCCTGGACAAACTGCCCCTTGTTCATAACCTTGGCAAACTCCTTAACGGAGGGCTTGCTGGCGGCGGGGATGTTCGGCAGGGTCTCTTCGCGCTCATCCCAGTAGACGACCGGCACAAGGTCTTTCGGGTCAACGGTGTAACCGGGAATCGACTCAATGAACGCGAGGTCGTTTATGTAGAGAGCGACCGGCTCACCCTCGGATACCTGCCTGTTCTCGAACTTGCCTACCGAGAACCTGACCTCCTGGATCTTCGACCAGTCCATCCGGCTCGGAGCCTCAATCTTCTTCTGGTCGTCCCAGTGCAGGCCCCTGTCGGCGAACTTGGTAAGCGGTATCATATAGTACTGCCAGTCGGTGGTGATATGGCTGTAATCGCGCAGCTGCACCTTAACCTGCGTCTTCACGCCGCTCTTGTTGTCTAGAATACCAAGTAAGACATGACTCACTCCCTCCGCGCCTTTGGCCCAGAACGCGATGCCGGCGGGGCCCTTGCGGTGCTGCGTGAGGTTTATGAACTTGCCTTCAGGAAGCGCCACGGTAACGCCGGAGTAGTCGGACTGGTCCATATAGGCCGCCAGCACGCTCTCGCCGTTCTCCGTCTTCTGCTGCTTGAAAGCGGTCTTCCCGCCGTAAACGTGGGCGAAGCCGCTCGGGGCAAAGTCGCCCTTGTTCATCATTCTGTCCGTCACCTTCACAGCCGGCTTATTGCCGGGGATATTCGGCAGAGTCTCCTTGCGGTCGTCCCAGTAGGCGACCTCCTCAATCTCTTTCACCTCAACCACGTTGCTCACGATGAAGATATCATCGACCCAGACCTTAAAGTCGGGGTTGTCGGCTTTCTTTATTTCGATGCGGAACTCGGCTACCTTGTCCCACTGGAAAGGTTCGGGCTCCTCTACGCGCTTCTTGGCATCCCAAAACACTCCGCGCTTGCCGAAGTCGCGCAGGGGGATGGTGATGAGCGTCCAGTCTTTCGTGATCCCGCCGTATTTGTTGATCGGCAGGCGCACAACGGTCTTCTTGCCGTCGGTGTTCTCGTCGTCGGAGAGTCCGGCCGTGGCTATTTCGCCGCCCCTTGAGCCCTTGATCCAGAACTGGAGGGCGCCGGTGGCATAGTAGGGGGAGAGGTCGTAGAGCATGTTGTAAAGACAGACCGCGCCGCCCGAAAAATCGTTTGCCTCAAGATCAAAGTAGAGTGAGACCTCGCCGTTCTTGCCGGAGTTCTCGGGAATGTCCATCTTGGACGCGTCGGGGTAGATGTAGTCAAAACCGCCCGGCGTGTACTTTTCGTCGAAGAACCTGTAAACCACCTGCGACTCGCCGGATGAAACCTTGCCCGCCGTCTTCCCCGTATCCGTTGCAACGCCATCCTTAGAGCGCAACTGTACGCCGCAGCCGATAATAAACGCTGTTACCAGAAATAAGCCCGTCACGACCGCTACTGATTTTTTACGAATCCCCATCCCCAACACCTCCACGGTTTAAGATTTGTGGTTACATTTTTAGAAAGCGTGACGGCTACGGGCCGTCACGCCGCAGATACAAACATTAGAACTTGACTGTCAGGAACAACTCAGGCTGATGGGCCGTGTAGCCAACATCTCCTAAATAATTCCAGGCCGTCACAATCGTCCACTTAAATGTCAGGCTGCCGCCGTCGGCGACCTTGCAGTTGAGGCCGAAAGCGACATTCTCAAAATTATAGTTGCCTACCTCAACACCGGCATCTTCGATAAGCGTTTCAAGATACTGATAGCCGGCCAGGAGGCTGAAGTTTTTGTAGAAATTGTAGTTCAGCTCCGCGCTGCCCAGCGTGCTCTTGTTTGCGCCGTAATCATTCGTGACATTGTACATGCCGTATGAACCGCCAATAACAAGCGAGGGCCCTACTGCCGGCGCGAACTTGGCAATGTTAACGCTAAAGCCGCCTACCGCTTCCATGTAGTCAGTAACGTACTCTGTGACATTAATACCGGCAACAGCGCCGTCATCATCGTAGTAAGGCACTGCATTCTCATCATCACTCGCAACCATCGCAATCTTCCCGCCTACGGTTACGCCCTTGTCAAGAAACGAGCCTTTAAGGCCGGCAACGGCACCGCTGCGGTTGGCTGTGGCCAGCCCGCCGGGAAGCGCAGACTGAAAGACGTTCGGGTACGCGTATGCGCGGTGGCCGTGATAGGCATCGGACGCGCCTGAGAGCTTAGCAACCTGATCGCCGGAGAGTATGACGTTAGTGTAAGCGTTCTTCGTGTAAGGCTTGACCGCGCCGAAGTACTGCGACGGAGCGTACTTGAATACCGTCCTGTACATGGCATCGAACGGGTTCATGACGCCCAGTCCGCCAAGAGCATTCTCATTATTCATTATGGCGCGCTGCAGGAAAGTGGGCGACTGCGCGGCCTCGTTCCTGAAGCCGGCATCGTTCATAATGTAGCTTCCGGTAAGGCTGATATTGCTGACATCGTCCAAATTAAACGTCATGGCTAACCCTACGTTCATGGCCAGGCCCGTAATGGCGCTGTCGGCGACGGCGTTGTCGGCGTTTCTGTAGTTATCCTTGTCGGACGAGAACGCAAACTCGGCATTAACCCCTACTTTAGCGAAATCGACGGGCATGAACGTGCGGTTGTCCACATTCAGGCGGCCGGCCACGATGCCGGTCATCTGCGAATTGAGTTTCGCGTTCTCCTCATAACTGAGTTCGGGATCGTAAGCATGGCTCTGGCCGCCGGCGACATTGCCGATATAGGTGTTCTCATCGTCGAATATGCTGATGTAACTGAGGCCCGCATGCGCGCCCTCAACGGGGTCAACCGAGAGGTTGAGGCCTGTCAGGTACTTGTCGTAGTTCGCGGCCCAGGACCCTGCTTTGGAATCCCACACGACTCCGGGCGCGGGGGTAGCGGCGGTCTCGCCGGCGCCGCGCGTAACAAGGCGCGAGCCGAACGCGTCGAACGTAACATCGCTCAAAATAGGGTATAATTCTGCCTTGAAACTGAGATTCGCGCCCTGCAGGAGACGGTCATTTTCACCGAGGAAGAGCTCCGACATCGCCAGCCTGCGGCTCTGCGCAAATATCTCGGGCTCATAGAGCAGCTCCAGATCCGGCGACCAAAGGGTGAGCGGCGACAGTTTCTTTCTGTAGTCACCCACATTGTACTTGAAGATCCCGTCCATAAGCGACCCGTCTACGCTGAGCCAGCGGGAAACAATGGGGTTCTGCAAATCAGAGAAGAATATCCGCCAGTCCTGGTGAAGCCGGAACACCGCGCGCGCCGAGAGCGCCGTATTGGGCCGGGCGACTATGTCAAAATCGACGCTTGTGTACTCCGCGCTTTCGCCGGCCTTCGCGTCATCTTCAACCGCGCTGCCAGACACCTGCGAATTCAGGAACTGCGATCTGAACTCCCCGCTGATTTGAATCCCGGCTTTCGCAGCCACGCGCTCAATCTGCGCCTGCAAGCCGTCAACGCGCTCGTCAAGGGATTTTTCCGCCGCCGGTGCGCACACCGCCAGCGCCAGAACACAAAGGGAAAGTTTCTTCATGGTAAACCTTTCTTTCCTTATTATTGATGATGAATTTTTGTTCAATTTATTTTTAATTGCGCTCATGATTTCCGATCCTCCCCCTTAAAACCAGGTCTTGAGTTCAAGTGAGACTACCCATGTCGCCCAGTCGTTCCTGTTGGCAGGACTGGTGTTGATATCCGGCAGCGGCGCCTCGCCTGCGGCTTCCCTTTGCGCATTCAAATCACGCCTCTGTGCCGCCTTACCGTCAAGAAAATCGTTCAAACCCTTGTCAGTGTGGCTCATCCACTTCACGCGGCCGTGCAAACCTACGCGCTCAAGCATGTCCCAGTCGAAACCGAGGCCAAGCGCCCAATCCTGATAATCGATGGGAACTTTAACGAAAACATCCTCAGCCGTGAGGCCCGACTGCCCGGGGAGCAGGCCCACGCCCGTAGTAGGGTTGCGTAACACGTCTGGGTGAAGAACGGCGCCGCTTAAGTACCTGAGCATCATCCAGGAGTCCTGCGCGCGCCAGTTCTCGTAGCCGAGCAGCCCCAAAAGATAGAAGTTTTTGTGCAGCGCCCACGCCGGTTCAAGCCTCGCGTATAACGACCACAAAAGCGTGTTTTCACCATTACCGTTAATGTCTATAAGGCTGGAACCGCTGAAGCCCCGCGTAACGCCCTGAAGCCCGGCGTAACCGCCCACGAACAGGTCCTTCTTGTAGCCAATTAACGGACCGATGTCGTACGCCGCGTCGAATTCAAGATTGAACGTATGCTTACGGCTTACCGGCACCCAGCTGGTGTTTGTCGAGGAGAGCAGGACTGTATCGCCAGCCTCATTGGGCCCGAAAACCTCGAACGACTGATTGGTAATGGTCGTCCTCTCCTTGAAGAAATCTTCGGCAGCCGGAGACAACCAACTGGCGACCGACGCGTCACCCTGTTCAACCGGTATCCTTGAGGCGAAATTTCTGTAGGCCTCCGCCGCGTCTTTGTAGGGTACGAAGCCCTCCATCATGGAGAGAAAATCGCTCCTCAGCCCGCCGGCGCCCGGCCCGGCAACCTGCCGCATATCGGCGTTCGTGTTAAACGACGATATGTGCCAAAAACTCTCATCGCCAAGGCGGCCCTTATAGGTAGCGGCCCTGGCCCTTACAGAGTTGTCTATGAGCCCGTTGCCCCACCTGTTGTAGGAACTGTGGAACAGCGTAAACATGTCCGAACCGTTGAGGCGGTACGGGAAGAAGAGCAGGTCGCGCCCCTCCTCGTTAATGTTCATGTGGTGGCCGTACTTGACCCTCAGGTGGCCGTAGCCCGGAAGCGTGGGATTGAACGTGAAGTTCGCGCCCGTCATGTTCTGCGTGTACGGCGACCCCTCGCCGCGGGCTATGAACTTGCCGGCCCCAACCATGTTAGACCCGAACGCATAGAATGCGTCTACAGGGGTGGCAAACGAGAACGGCGAGTAAAAATCCGGGGAGATCCAGGCGAGGTCAAGCTCAGCCGGCAGAACGCCGGTGTAGTTGAGCTTGATGTAAGCCGCAAGATTGATGCCGCTCGTAGAAACCGCCCTCTCCGAGTACCAGTCGGGGTTGTGCGCACGAATGTGATACTGCCTATTGACGGTAATACGGCCGTCAGCAGGGCCATAATTCATATGCCTCCCCGTAAAATCAGGATTATCGTTGTCAGCTGCGACCGGATCGATATACCAGACCGTATCCGTCCAGTTGACCGCTACGTCGGCGTGCATCGAAAAGTTCCTGCCGGCAGGGCCGCGCAAGTCTACCGAAATTGTCTTGGGTTCTTTAACGAACACCGAGTCGTTGCCCCTGAACTCGCGCAGGAGGTAGTAAACAGGCCTTTGTCCGTCGTCGTCTAACTTGCCGGTGCGGATAACGTCGTCTTTGTAATCTATGCCCACATAGTTAAGCCCCAGCGTCATGTCGCCGAACATCTTGCTTTTGGCGAGGCGCCCGTGAATGACATGGCGGTACGAATCCCCTATGCCGTGGCTTTTAAAGGGCGGGGACTCAAGGCCGTAACCGTCGGCGTAACCAAGGTCGCCGGCAAAGTCTACGTATTCGCGTTCGAAGTTGTCGAAGCGCTCGAATGTTCCATAAACAAAGTTGGCGTAGAGATCGTACGGCAGGTTGATGCTCTCAACATTTATACCGTTGAACGGCTTCTTGTTCCACGCCGCGCGGCCGGACTTCTCGCCCTTGGCGATGTTGTACTCGTAGTACCGCGCAATGGGCTGCTCCACCTCGAAGGGCAGGTACTCCCACGCAAACGTGCGCGGCTGAGACTTCCAGACCGTAAGCGGCGACGCCTCGGTCCACATCGTGTTGCCGAGCCTCACCCAAAACGACGCAGGCTGCGTGCGCACCGCCATGCCGGCCGACATATCCTCGTGAATAGACAGGCTGGTCTTGCCCTTGTCGTGGCGGTACTGGTACGGGACTAACCCGTCGGGCCAATTCGCCGACCCATTGTCGGAAGAGCTGTAGTGGTGGTTGCCGGTAAACACGGACTGGAAACCGATCTTAGACCACAAAACGGTGTTGCGGCCCGGCTGAACGACCATCCCCAAACGGAAAATGTTCTCGTTCCCCTCCCAGCCCGACTGGAGGTACGAGCGGTCGGCCAGCATATACCCCGGCGCGTCAAACCCCAAGTTGTGGTACTGCATTTTAACGCGCGACTCCCCGGCGAACGAGACCGGGCTCGAACCGCCGGACATCAGGGTAGAGCGAACCTTGGCCTCAAGGTCGTCTACCGTGCCCGACAGGCTGTCAACCCTGTCCGACAGGGAACCCGCACCAACGCCGGCTGCGGCAGCAACGGCAGTAATAACCGCCGCGCGGGCTATACGTTTAAGGAATATCGACAAACGGACCTCCAATCAAAAAATTATGAACCGTTTAAAACATAAAAGTCAAAAATCAAAATCAAACCCGTACGGCAAAAGACTTTATTTCTTTATCCACTCCTTGTGGATTTCAGGGATGTCTTCCAATAACTGTACCGTGTGCTCGCACTTGGGGTGAACCGTTACATCGTCCGGCGTCCCCTGCTCCACTATTTTCCCCTTGTGCATAATGAACAGGCGGTCGCTTACGTAGTAGGCCAGGCCTATGTCGTGCGTAATGAAGACGATCGTCATGTTCAGCTCTTCCTTGAGCTTCATCAGGTAGTCGAGGATGTTGGCGCGTACGCAGGCGTCAACCATCGATGTCGGCTCGTCGGCTATAAGCACCTTGGGACGGAGCACAAATATCCTGGCCAGAAGCATGCGCTGCATCTGCCCGCCGGAGAGCTCGAACGGGTACTTGCCCGCTACCTCGCTGGGTTTTACGTTTACAGCTAAGAGCGCCTGGTCTACGCGGTCCTCCATCTCCTTGTCCGACGGCTTTATCTTGTAGATGCCGAACGCCGCCTTGAGCTGGGAGCGGATGGTGAAGAACTGGTTGAAGCAGCTGAACGGGTCCTGAAAGACCGACTGCACCTCGCGCCAGTGCTCCTTGAGGTCGGTGATGGGCTGGCCCTTGTGGAGGAACGTGCCCGATGTGGGGCGGTAGAGGCCAAGCATCATCTTGGCCAGAACGCTCTTGCCGCAGCCGGATCCGCCAACGAGAGAAACGATCTCGCCGTCCTTGATGTCGAAGGTTACATCGTCTACCGCGGTAACCAGCTTCTTGCCGTGGCCGAACGTACGGCCGGCGTTCATCGCGTCGAAAATTTTGACTTCGCTATTCTGCATATTCGCACCTCACCTGTCTTTCGCCAACTATTCTTATTTTCTGCTCCCTCTCTTTGCACTCCGGCTTTGCCGACGGGCAGCGCTCGGCAAAACGGCAGCCGGATATGGGGTTCGCCAGATTCGGCGGAGCGCCCTCAATGGCCGTGGGCTTGCGCTGCTTCTGGCCGGGCTCGGCGCTGAGCATCGCGCCCATGAGCGCTTTTGTGTATGGGTGGCGGGGGTCAAAAACTACCTGCTGCGCCGTACCCATCTCAACGATCTCGCCTGCGTACATGATGGCAATGTCATTAGCCACATGGCGCAAAAGCGGCAGTTCGTGAGTGATGAAGATCATCGTAGAGAAGATGCCCTTTTCGAGCAGGTCGAAGATCATCTTGATGACAACCTTCTGCGTCGTAACGTCTAAGGCCGAAGTCGGCTCGTCGGCGATCACCATCTGCGGGTTGAGCAGCGTAGATATCCCAATAACCGAGCGCTGCCTCTCCCCCGCCGTGAGCTGGATGGGGTAAGCGTTGAGCACCTTCTCCGTCTCCATGCCGAAGAGGTCGAAGCGCTCCTTCAAACGCTCGTAGATCTGCTTCCTGTCTACGCCCTTCATGTGGGCGGCCATTACGTCGGCCGCTATGTCTTTGACTTTGCGCGTAGGGTTAAGCGCGTTGAACGCGCCCTGCGGTATCATAGACACCTTGCGGGAGAGCACGTTCTGGCGTACATCCTGCGGCGTGCGGTTCATGAGCGACTCGCCGCCCACCCTAACATCGCCGCTCGTTGGATACAGGGGCGGTATGAAGAGCCCCATCAGCCCGTTGACCAGTGTAGACTTGCCGCAGCCCGATTCGCCGGCTATCCCCAGAATCTTCCCCTGTTCCATGGTGAAAGAGACATCCGTCACCGCGTGTATCTTTGCGCCGAAGCGTGTAAGATAGTGCAAACTCAGGTTTTCTACTTCAAATATAGCCATAGTCCCGTTTCCTCCCCCCTACTTGCGCAGGCGAGGGTTGAAGACGCCCTCCATTGACGTGTTGATAAGATAGAGCGCGAACACCAGCGCCGAGATGACGCACGTGGCCGGTATAAACGCGTGCCAATTTTTATCGCTCAGGCCGCCATAGCGGTTCGCATCGTTAAGAATGACCCCAAGCGAAATCGCGTTGTCGCCCGTGGGGCCAAGGCCAATCATAGAAATCGCAGCCTCGGAGAGGATGCCGGACGATACCTGCAGGATGAATACCATAAATACATACGATAAAATGTACGGCAGTATGTGCACCACAAGCACCTTCAGCGTATTGTCGCCGTTTAGCCTCGCAAGCGAAATGTGATCCTTGCTCTTGAGCGCGGCCGCCTGGGCGCGCACGCCGCGGGCAGACCACGTCCACGCCGTGAAACCGATGATCATCGCAACAAGCGCAAGCGACCTCTTCTCGAACGTGGTGCTGATGAGGATCAGTATCACGAACTGCGGGATAACTACAAAAAGGTTGGTCAGCACGCTCAGGATATCGTCGGCCAAACCGCCCTTAAACCCGCCGTAAAGCCCGATAAGCGTACCGATCGTGGTCGCGATAACGCCGGCAATGACACCTACATAGAGCGAAGAGCCCAAACCGCGGATAAGAAGCGATACATAATCGCGCCCGTAGTTATCGAGCCCAAGCCAGAACTGGGCGTTCGGCATGTCGTAAGGCACGCCCACCCTATCCGTATTGATCGCGTAAAACAACGGCCCGAAAATCGCAATCAGTATCGTTACCAAAAACAGCGACATCCCTATGACAAACATTGGCGATTTCAACAAATTTTTCAGCAGTTTCATTGTTTAGAGCCCTTTCCCCATCTGAACGCCGGCCTTGACGCGCGGGTCAAGGAACGCTATCAGGATATCAACCGTGAAGTTCGCTATCAGCACGCTTACGGTAATGATAAGCGTAACGCCCTGTATCACCGGGTAGTCGTTTTTAGTGACGGCATCAAGCATAGCCATGCCCAAGCCCGGATACGAGAATATCATTTCGGTAATCAGCGCGCCTCCGATCATAGTGCCCAAGCTCAGGGCCAGACCGGTAATCTGCGGCAGCATGGCGTTGCGGAACAGGTACAGAAGCACCGTGGTCTCCCGCAGGCCCAGCCACTTAGCGTACTTGATGTAGTCGGTGCCCAGCTCGTATATACCCATAGACCGCATGCCTATTGCCTGGCCGCCGGCCAATATAAGGAATATGGAGAAGAATGGGAGCACATAGTGGTGCGCCGCCGATGAGAGGAAGGGCCAGTTGAAACCCGGTATTGCGTTGTCGTAGCCGCCCATCGGCGGGAACCAGCCCAGCGTAAGCGCGAAGAACGCCACAAGGAGCATCCCGAACACGAAGAACGGGAACGAACTGAGGCCGAGCGCAACCGGGAAGAATACCTTGTCGAACACGCCCCGCCGGTACGCGGCCAGCGCCCCGAGGAGGTTGCCCACAATCCAGCCGAAGAGGATGGTCGGCAATTGCAACGCAATCGTCCACGGCACCGCCTCCTTGATGACGTCCGTCACCTTCTTGGACTG
This sequence comes from Chitinispirillia bacterium, assembly GCA_009786575.1. Lineage (GTDB taxonomy): Bacteria > Fibrobacterota > Chitinivibrionia > Chitinivibrionales > Chitinispirillaceae > GUT77. The sequence goes on from WQRV01000035.1 coordinate 16,854, forward strand.
CTTGTAGAACGACGTACCCAGATCGCCCTTAAGGCACATCCCCAAATACGTGATGAACTGCTCAAAGTTTGACGCACGCACGGGCTTGCCCTCGGCATCCCGCACCATCTCTTTGACGGCCCGGCCGCCGGCATCGCGCGACGCTTTCATCTTAACAAGGCCGAACTCCATGAGGTACATCTCTTCCTTGATTCTCATATCCTCGCGGCTCGTGCCTGAGCCTGCCTGCGCCATGATGATGTCTACAGGGTTGTTGGGACCAAGGCGCGGCAGATAGAAATTTATCGTCACCGCGACAAGGAACGTAACAAAGTACCACCCCGCCCTCATCAGGATAAATCGTGCTGTTGGATACTGTTTTAACATTTTTTTCCTATCCGCTCAATTATAATACCTGTTTTTTAACATCAAGACGTTATCCGGCATCAGCGCCGGATAACGTCTTTACATATCCATTATATAGTAACGTATTACTTGGCCGGTTCCAGATTCCACAAAATTTTCGTGCTCGCGCCCACCCAAGGCAAAAGCGGCGGGGCATAAGGGTTATCGGACGTCGGCCAGTTCTTCCAGATTTTGGTGCTGAACTCGTAGAACTGCTCCGGCAGGTAGCACAGCGGGATAGCCGGCTGGTCCTGCATGAAGATCCTGTTAAGCTCCTGGTAGGCGGCAATGATGTCGGCTTCGTTCTCCATCCTCGGGATCAGGCCGATAAGCTCGTCAACCCGGGCGTTGTATTCGGGAGATCCGGGCTGGTTGTAGCGGCCCTGGTTCTCGTTCATCTTGTTATCGCCGCCAACGGGCGCCCAGTCGCGCGAGGACATGACGGCCTCGAAGCGGGTCCAGGGGAGCGAGGGCGTAACGGACGGAGCGGGCTTGTGCATGATCAGGTCGAAGTTGCCGGAGGGGAGGGCGGGCCAGTAGAGGCCGCCGTCAACCGGGTTCTCGCGGACGTCTATGCCGGCCAGGCGCAGCCCTTTTTCCGCGATTTTAACCATGGCTTCCCAGTCGGACCAGCCGGCCGGAACCGTAATCGTGAGCTGGGGCAGTTTGTTGTCGGCCTTATCCGTCATGTAGTCGAGCGTGCCGTCGGGTTTAAGCACAGACTTGTAGCCGGCTTCTTCCAGAATCTTTTTAGCCAGATCGGGATTGTGGGCGACGCCGAACGACGCCGCGTCACCGGCGCTGAAGAACTTCTCCTCGAGGCCCTGGGGCATGATGAGGCCGGGCTGCATGTCCGAGGCGTAGCCAGAAACCGCCAGTTCCTTGATATCCGCGTAGCTGATGGCGGCTGCCATGGCGCGGCGGAAGTTTTTATCGTTGAGCGGCGCCTTGGTGGTGTTGATGAGCAGCATGGGCATAGCGCCAGGCACAAAATAGGGCGCCTTGTCGTACCAGGTGCCTACCTGATCCTTCTTCTTCAGCCATATACGCGGCATGTACGTCTGGGAAGCGTCGAGCCTGCCCTGCTGCAGCGCGATGGCGAAATGGTCGTTATTTTTATATATAGGGTGGATGATGTACTCGGGAGCGGGCATTTTGCCTTCGTAGAGGGCCTCGTTGCCCCAGTAGTCGTCGCGGCGCTTGACTATGATGCGCTCGTTGTTGTAGTGGTGGATGTTGTAGGGGCCGGAAACAACGGGATTCTGGTCTATCTTAAACTTCTGCACGGCGCTCAGGTCGTTATTATTCTCGGCCAAAAGTTTCTCGAACACGTGCGCCGGGACTATGCGGATGGCCTGCAGATGGTCGAGAATGACTAACGGGTTGTTGCGGTCGGCCTTGTTGACGACGAACGTCAACCTCTCGCCGCCCTCCTCCTTCATCTCGGTCTCTATGGAGGATACGAACCGGATCGCGTAGGCTGTGGCGGCGCCCGGGAACCGGCGCCCGATTTCGAAGACGAACTTCACGTCGGTGGAGGTAACCGGCTGGCCGTCGCTCCACTTAGCCTTGGGGTTCAGGTCTACTACGACCTTTTGGGTGTCGTGGGAAACGAGCGTGCCCAGAAGCGGCTCGAACTTACCGTCTAATGAATTATAAGCGATAAGGGGTTCGTACATGAGGTTGAATTTGTCGTTTACCGGCCATGCCGCCTGCCAGCTCTCGGCCATGGGATTGAAGGTATTTGGGTCGCCCCACTGCGATCCGGCCAGGTAGAGCGTTTTGTCGCGCCGGAACCCCGTTTCGCCCGCGGCGCCGTCGCCGCTCTTACAGGATGCCAACCCCAGCCCCACCACCGCGGCGCCGGCTGCCAATGTTTTCAACCAGGAACGCTTAACCTTCATCATACGAACTCTTCCCCTTATTATAAGGTTTTTATTGAATTTAGTAACATTTTACGGTATCTGTACGTCTAATTTACGGGCCCGGCGGCCAAATACACCCCGCCCGGTATTATAAGAATATATGTATTGGCACCAACAAACGCAAAAAAAAAAAAAAATTGCGGTAAGTTAAAAATTTACCCACTTTTGCTTCGGCATCATATATAATAAGGAATTAGGAATTTTTCCACATTATAGGCGAATCGGAGGGTTGGGCTATGGCATTATTCAGGACAAAAATCATACAAACCGCAATTTTGGCGCTCTCTGCGGCATCCCTGACAGCTGCCGTTTGGGCCCAAACTGCCGGCCCGGTAAGCGGCCAAATCCGCATGAACTCCGTCGGATTCCTGCCGGACCTGCCCAAGCGGGCCTCTATAGCGAACCCCTCAGCCCCCGGCGCAGCTTTTACGGTTAAAAGCGCGGTTACGGGCGCTGCGGCCTTCAGCGGGACTTTGCCGGCCTCAATTACCAGGAATACCGACACCGGCGACACCGTCCGCGTGGCCGATTTCTCGGCTTTTGCCACACCCGGAAGGTACTACCTTGAAGTGGAGGGCATAGCAGGCCGCTCCGCCGAGTTCGCCATCGGCCCCGACGCGTTCAACGACGCATACAGGGCGATGATGCTAGGAATGTACCTATGGCGCTGCGGGACGGCGGTGGACGCCACCTACAACGGCAGGCAATACCGTCACGCCGCGTGCCACCTGAACGACGGCAACACGCGCCACATAGGCGGCGCCCAGAACGACACGCGCAACGCCACCAAGGGGTGGCACGACGCGGGCGACTACAACAAATACACGGTAAACAGCGGCATAACGACCGGCATGATGCTCAAGGCGTGGGAAGACCACGGCGAGGCTCTCGGCAAGATCGACCTCATGCCGGTCGAAACGGCGAACGCCTACGAACCGGGCATGCCCAAGTTCCTCGCCGAGGTAAAGTGGAACTTGGACTGGGTCGCAACTATGCAGTACAGCGAGACCGACGGACGGGTGTCGCACAAGCTCTCCGCCACCGGTTTCTGCGGCTACATAATGCCCGAAGCGGAGACGTCTACCAGATTTTTCGTGCCCTGGGGCACGGCGGCCACGGCGAGTTTTGTAGCCCAAATGGCCCTGGCGGCAAGGGTTTACGCGCCCTACGACAAGGCCGCTTCCGACAAGTGGCTCGCGCAGGCCAGAGTCAGTTACGATTATCTGGCGGCAAACCAGGCGTTTACCGCGCCCACCCAAACCGAGTTCTCCACCGGCGAATACGGCGCCTCTTCCGACCGCGACAACAGGCTCTGGGCAGCAGCCGAGATGTGGGAAACCACGGGCGAGGCCAAGTACCTGCAGGACTTCGAGAGCCGCACCCTGCCCAACATGTTCGCACACCTCGGGTGGGCGGACGTCAACGTCCTGGCGGGCATTACGTACCTTATGTCCGAAAAGCCGGGCAGGAAGCAAAGCCGCGTTGACTCCCTGCACAATAACCTTATAAGCGTTGCCGGCCGGCTTGCGGACAGTTCGAACAAGCACGGCTACGGCCGCGTCTTCGGCGCCGGCAACTACTACTGGGGCCAGCACGGGGCGCTCACGGCCAACTCGTACATCCTCAACGCGGCCTACAGGCTCACCGGCGATGAGAAGTACCGCGCCGCCGCCCACGAGATACTGGGCAACATGTTCGGCCGGAACTACTTCAACCGCTCGTTCGTGACCGGCGTAGGCCACAACCCGCCTGTCGATCCCCACTGCCGCCGCTCCATCGCGGACGAAAGCCCGTGGCCGGGGTACATAGTAGGCGGGCCACACCGGAATAACCTGACTGATTCAAACGGCAACCCCATCGCCCCGCAGGGGGCAAACTGCCCGTCGGCTACCCCGGGCACCTGTTACTTCGATTATTACGCCGACTACGCGCGAAACGAAATCGCGATAAACTGGAACGGCTCTATGATATACGCCCTTTCAGGGTTCGTACAGGCCCAGGACCTGTCGTCAATAAGGGCGGACAACAAGGCGGCGGCAACGGCGTAGCCCAGGGTCAAGACCTCAAGGATTGTAAATGTAAAGAGCGGCCACGCGCTGAATATTCCGGCGGGGGCCAAGGTCTACAGCCTCGACGGAAAGCTTGTGGCGCACCGGAAACCGGGCGGCGCGATGCCGGTTATCAGGCGAAACGGGGTGTTTATAGTACGGGTTGACAACGTCCATCTCAAGTAGGGGTTTGGACAGCCGCCCCATACGGCTTTTTGCCGTAAACGGCGCCGGATTACGGCTGCGGCCGCGCTAATCCGGGATAAAACGGGGCATCCTTGCGGACGCCCATTATTTCCGGTTTTTGATTTTTTTGTTGCAAAACCGCATTTTTTATTATATTATTATAAAGTAACAGTACCGCTTGGGTATGAATTAAACCTTTAATTTTAAATCTTTAACTAACGGGGGGATGTCAAGTGCACCTCAAAAAAACAATGATGACCGCGCTCCTTTGCGCAACGCTTCTTGCCGGTTATTCGTTCGCGAATGAACACGCCGAGGACAATTTCGGGTTCAATGACCCGTCCTGGATCAACAACGTGCCGCCAATAACCTACTGGGGGACCCGCGGGCTTACGCAAACTGGGTCGGGCGAGGCCTTGGGCATGGGCCGGCTCAATTTTATGCTCCTGGGCTCCTACGTTAAGCAGGAGCAAGCTTTGGAAAAACTGGGCGGCAGCCCCTATGCGGATGCGGCCATAAGCACCTGGCGGGCCGGGTTCTCGTGGGGTATGAACGATATGGTTGACTTCTTCGGCGCCATACCTTTCTACTTTATAACCAATCCCGAACCCAAAAGAAATTTCGCCGCAAGCCTCGGCCAGCTCACCGCCGGCGTGCAGTTCTCGATGCCCATTCCTGAAGAGATCCCCCTGCGGATCGGGTTTCAGGGCTTCTTCAACTACGGCTTGAAAACCGGCAATCTTGAGGAATACGACATCACCACCAACCCCAACTACATGCTGGGCGCGCAATCGCCCGACTGGTACTCTTATGATCCTGTGACAAATACTTATATAATGAAGTATGACAGCGATTATCCCATGGTTCACTACGCCGGTTATGACTTCCTTGAGGCTGCCAAGCGCGACCGCCTCGACGTAATACTTAAAGCGCATCAGTCGCTCGTGGCGGGGAACCTCAGGCGCGGCATCAAGCTGCACTTGAACGAGGGCGTCGCGCTCATGCCGCGCGTTTCCGATAAGCAGCTGCTCCTACTCGGTGCCGGGCTTCAGATTGACCCTACCGAGTTCATGACTATAGGTTTTGAGTGGAACTGGCGCACAATCCTGACTGAGGCCTCCCCCGAAGACCCGATGTGGGTAACGCCGTCGGTCATGTTCCGCTCGCCCTACTATTCCGAGGGGCTTTTCGGCATGAGCGTGGTGTTCGGAATGGACCTCCGTGTGTCTCAGCCCAAAACGGTCAAGGATAATAATGACCAGGATTTTGAGGTATACCCTCTTGAAAAGTACCGTATCTTCGGCGACCTCGTCTTCTCCTTCGACCTTCTCGCCAGCAAACGCGCCGAGATGATCCGCCAGGCCCGCGAGAACGCCGCGGAGAGGGCGCGGCTCAAGAAGCTGGCGCAGCTTTCGGAAGCGCAGAGGGACAGCGTCACGCGCAGGGCCAGGGAAGATTCATTGCGTCTTGCCAGCCAGATGATGAAGCAGCGCATGGACGACTCTATCCGCGCCAAGCACGTAGCCGACTCGCTCGCCGCCCTTATGGGAGAATCCGAGGCGAAGCGTGTAGCAGACTCCATCGCCGCCGCCCATGCCGCAGCGCAGATGGGTGCGGACGCCGCAGCGCGTGAAGCCGCGCTCCGTTCGGATGCCCATCAGCGTGAAACCGCGCTCCGCGCCGAAGCCGAGCAGAAGCGCCACGCCGACTCGCTGGCCTTTGCGAAGCAGCTGGAGGAAGAGCGGGCAAAGCGCTCCGAGCAGGAAAAGATGCTTCTGTCTACCGGTATGATCGTGCTGGCCGACGTGAACTTCATGCCGGGCAAGGCCGAGCTGCACCGCAACTCGAGGCCGTATCTGGCAATCATAGCGAAGATGCTGGCAAAGTATCCTAAGCTGAAGATTGAAATTCAGGGCCACACCGACAACACCGGGCGTTACGAGACGAACATGGCTCTGAGCCAGGCGCGCGCCGAATCGGTTGTGTTGTTCATGCACAACTCGGAACCGGCGCTCGCCAAGGCGCAGATGCTCTCCGCGAAGGGCTACGGCCCCACGGTGCCTAAGGCAGACAACAACACTGCCGCCGGCCGCGAGGAGAACCGCCGCGTCGAACTCAAGGTCTTGAACCCTGAGATACTTGAGCAGTACAGGTAACCGGGTTATTGAGGAAGTAAATTGGGCCGGGGATGTTTCCCGGCCCTTTTATTCTATCCCATGATCCGGCATTACGCCCGCACCGGGCCAGCCGCGCCGGAGGCCTCACGGTTGTCGTGTAG
>WQRV01000036.1 GCA_009786575.1 Chitinispirillia bacterium
TATACCCCCTTATCCTTACGCAATACCTTATAGTTAAAATCCGCTTTCAGGGCCTTAAACAGTTCCGTGGGCTTCTTGAAGCAGACGATCGTCGCGCTCATATCGGTGAGCTTTACGTTCTCTTGCGAGGCGTAGATACCGGCGTAGCCGTGTACCACCTTGTCGAAGACTGCCATATCGGGTGGGCTGTCAACCGGGCTTTTATACTCTAAGATGTTGTGGCTTCTAAAGATACGTGCCCAGCAGTTCTCGATTTCGGCATCGCGGTTCTTTTTTATGATGATGATATCGACCCGCAGCGGGCGTTTAGACAGCTGGCGCTCGTCTTCGAGCGTGACGTCGCCGTTCTTCCTGTGCTTCCGCAGCATGTAGACGAATGCCGCGAACGCGGCCTCGTGGTACCTCGCGGACTCCTTGCGCGTGGGCTTGCGCACCCCGCCGGATTTCTTATTTCTATTCATAACAAACGGTTCCCAGCTTAAATGGTTGACAAATAATAAAGTGTAAAGCATGTAAAATCGGTACAGCTACCGCTAATCCAAGAGAGAAAGTAATGCGAGAGATGCGGCGTCATTTTCCAAACGCCCGGAGCCTTGGCCCCGTTGTCAACCGAGAGAGTTACAGCAAAAAGTCTTCCAAATAAACCAAGTAATAGAAAATCCGCAATATGGGCGGATGTGTTATAATATAATTGATGGGATGGCGGGATGCAAGATAATTGTCAAATATTTGAACTTTCGGCTATTTCGGGTGTTGCGCCTTTGTAAAAAAACGCAGCCGGTACAGAGACAAGGCGCGCACCTCGTCTCTGCACGGCCGCGTTTCAATGCGTTACTTTAAAGATCCATCACCTCGCTCTCGTCTAACGGCGCGCCCTTACTAGCCGAGGCCATTTTCACCGTGGGCACCTTCTTGCCCACACCGGATAGCGCCGGGATGCGGAGCGTCTTGGGCTTTGGCGACGGCCTGGCGGCTATTCTGAGCTGCTGCGAACTGAGCTTGAACCTGCTTACCATGCTCGCGAGTTCGGAGGCCTGGCTCGAGAGCTCTTCAGCCGCGCTTGCCGACTCCTCGGAGTTCGCCGCGTTTTGCTGCGTTACCGTGTTCATCGTCGCCACCGAGCTGTTGACCTGCTCTACGCCCTGCGCCTGTTCGTTGGACGCGGCGGCGATCTCGCCTATCAGCTCGGCTACCTTTCCCGCCTCTGCCACAGTCCGGTTTAGCGCAGTCGCGACCTCTTCGGTGAGCGCCACGCCGTCGCCGGCGCTTCTCCCCGACTCTTCGATCATGCCGGCGGTGCTCTTCGCGGCATCCGCGGAGCGCATCGCGAGGTTGCGCACCTCTTCGGCGACTACCGCGAAACCCTTGCCGGCATCGCCCGCCCGCGCCGCCTCGACAGCGGCGTTGAGCGCAAGCAGGTTCGTCTGGAACGCTATCTCGTCGATCGTCTTCAATATCCTGGCGGTATTGTCAGACGACTCCTTGATATGCTGAATCGCCTTGCCCATGCGCAGCATCGCATCGTTGGCATCGTTCAGCGACGCGCCGGCCGAGTCTACCATGTGCTTGGCCTGCACAGAGTTGCTGGCGTTCTGCTTCGTCATGGAAGAGATCTCCTCAAGGCTCGACGAAATCTCTTCAAGCGAGCTCGCCTGGTTGTTTGCGCCCTCGGCGAGCGTCTGCGCGCCGGAAGATATCTCGCCGCTCGCGCATGACACCTGCGATACTGCCTCGGCCACCTGCATCATGGCCTCGTCGAGGCTCTCCACTACCATATTGATGTGCTCCTTCATCCTCGCGTACTCGCCCTTGTATTCGCCCTGCATGCGCAGCGACAGGTTCTTGTGGGCCGCGGCGTCGAGCACGCTGCCGCCGTCGTCTATTATGAGCGCGCGCAAAGAGTCGATCGTGCGCTTTATCGCCGGGCCGACCTCGTCATCGGGGCCGGATATGGAAACTTCGGAGCTCAGGTCGCCCTCGGAAATCTTCTGCATCACGCTTATAACATCCGACTGCAGCGCGTCGGCGAACTTGTCCATATTGTCGGCCATTACGCCGATCTCGTCGCCGCGCTTCATGTTGAGCCGCATGCTCAGATTACCGTCGCCCATCTTGTCCAGCATCTCCACCGTCTTGCCGAGCGGCTTGCTGATGCTGCGCGAGAGCAAGATGCCAAGCATTATGCTGATCACCGCGCCGATCGCCACAAGGACAATGAGCAGTTTGTGGATATGCTCGTACGTCGCGCTGCTGTTCACCCACGCCGATTTCGCGTATTCGGCAATCCGGTTGTTCAGCTCTTCGCTCGTCGAGCTAAGCTGCACCAGCTGGTTCTTGGGCCTGTCCACCACCGCCGCGTACTCAGGTTTCAGCGTCGCGCGGTTCCCGGAGTGCGACGCGGTTACCACGTCTTCCACAAACGGCTTTATGCTCTCGTACTGTTGTTTTACCGATTCCAAAAGCGCCTTCGTATCATTGGCAATCAGTATACCCTCCATAACCTTAATCTCATTCTCAATCTTCGTCTGCGCAATTCGGAGGTTTTGGACCTGCGCCGTATAGAGTTCCTCGTCGCCGGACTGCATCGTGCGGATTGCCACGCGCATAAGGGCCACGTTCTCTACGATGGTTCCGACCGAATTGATGCCGGCTACCCGCCGTACATACAGCTCATCGACAAGTGAATCCATCTTGGACGCGCTCGTTATTCCAATAATGCCGATAAACGCGGCAATAGTGGCCACAACGAGGAATCCCATTGTTAATTTTGTGCCTACCTTAACATTGTTTAACATGATACAGCTCCTTTCTGTTAGCCAATCAAAGCCGCACCGCGCGCCGCAGCCCGATTGATACTGTTGGTTTTCACTGCTCCATCCAAATGTCCCCCGTCAAAGATGTGGCGGGGGCACTACATACTATTCGAAGAAAGTAGGGGGGTTATTGCGAAAAATTGCGGATTTATGCCAAAAAGTGGCACAGCGGGGTAATTTGGGGCCCGTAAGCCCCATTCCATATATAGATTACTCGATTAAATATTATGCCCGCACCGCGGAGGCAACATCACGGCTGTCGTGCAGTTGCCTCCGCGGTGCGGGCATAATATTTAATCCTGTCTTCAATAAATAAATATACAATTCACACAATATTCCTTCCGGTGCGCCGTTACTCACCTATGATCTTAACCAGCACCCGCTTGGCCCGGCGGCCGTCGAACTCGCCGTAGAATATCTGCTCCCACGGGCCGAAGTCGAGCTTGCCGGCCGTTACCGCGACCACGACCTCGCGGCCCATGACCTGACGCTTGAGGTGGGCGTCGCCGTTATCCTCCGAACCGTTGTGCCGGTAGCGGGAGATTGGCTCGTGCGGCGCGAGGCCCTCGAGCCAGTCGTCGAAATCGCGGATGAGGCCGCGCTCGTCGTCGTTGATGAATACGCTCGCGGTGATGTGCATCGCGTTTACAAGGCACAGGCCCTCGCGTATGCCGCTCTCGCGCAGGGTGGCATTCACCTCCGGCGTGATGTTTATGTAGTCGCGGCGGTTGGGTGTGTTGAACGTCAATTCCTTACGGTACGATTTCATATCTTTCTCCTCTCTAACCCTAATGAATTTATCATTTTATCATCCTCATCAATCCCGGCGCCCGGCGTTGTCAGATAACCGCCGGTAATGTAGCCGTTCGCGCCGGCGTGAAATATCAACGCCTGCAGCGAACCAAGATTCTTCTCCCGCCCGCCGCAGACTTTTATCGTTGCGCGCGGGATTGACAAACGGAACAGCGATACTATCTTCAACAACTCCAGCGGCGACTCCTCAAGCGGCTTGACACGAGTACCGGGAACGGCGTCCAAAAAATTAATGGGGACTGTATCTACACCCAATTCCCGCAAGTCAATACACATCTCGACCCTCTGCTCCCAAGACTCCCCCATCCCGAATATCCCCCCGCAGCACACCTTCAACCCCGCCGCCTTCGCGCGTTTCACTGTGCCGACCCTGTCATCATAACTGTGCGTAGTAACGATGTTCCCGAAAAACGAGCGGCTCGTCTCCACATTATGATTATAGCAAACCACCCCCGCGCCCCTCAGCGCCTTAAACTCATCATCCCCAAGTATCCCAAGCGAGGCGTGCTTCTCCCCGCCGTCCCCGCAATCCTTAAGCGCCCTCACGACAGCCCCAAACTCCTCCGCGCCAAGTTTCCTCCCGCTCGATACCACGCAGAACGGCAGCCCCCGCGCCCACGCCTCCCTGCAGTTACGCACAATCTCCGCCGGATCAGCCAATCCGCGCACCGCAACATCCGCGCTGTTATGCGCCGACTGGGTGCAAAACGCGCAATCCTCGCCGCACCCGCCGGACTTGATGTTCATCAGCGTGCAGGGATCCACGCCATCGCTATAAAAATGCTGCCGCACCTGATCCGCCGCGGCGAAGAGCAGGGTAACCCTGTCGAGCGGCCATCCGGCCACGGCGCGCATATCCTCAGCGGATATACCCCCGGCAAGAGCGATGTTGTACAGGCGTTCGGATGCTTGAAAGTAGTTCGTCATCAATACAATATAATATTTACGCAGCGACAAAATCAATTTTTTGGGGATACTGCCAAATCCGCAGAGATAACGGCGGAAGGGCGGCGATGCTGCCGCCCGTAACCAATCCGCCGGCTATTCTAAACAGCCAAACACACCTACACCGACGACTCAGACGCAACCGGAACTTCCGCCGGCGCTGCTGCCGCGGCATCGCCGGTAATCGCCGGCTGCTCCTCCTTAGACTTGTTGAACAGATCCTTGAAGCCCTTGGAAACGCCGCAAAGCGTACCGTACATATCGGCCTTCAGTGTCTGGCCCTCAATCGCAATATGATAGTCCTTGATCATCATGCAGGTCGCGTATGGCTCTATGATTACCGTCTGCAAACCATAGGTGAGCACGATCGCCATGATTACGGCCATAAGGGCGCCAAGGCCGCCAACGGCCGGGAGCAGCATTATGACAAATGTCGCTATTCCGTAGATAACCAGAAAGCATGCGATCCGCAAAGCCCACACGAAACCCGCCACCTTGGCCGCGCCCATGATCATACCTTTCCACGCCTGCGCGTAAAACACGAGGCCGTCGCACATCTTCTTAAACGAACTCTTCTCGTCTACGCGGTAGAACACGTAGCTGAGCACAGCCTCGTCTATAAAGTTCAGGGCGGTAGAGAGAATAAAGTTGATGACCGGGAAGATTTTGTTGGCCCCGGGAATGAACGAGAACAGGTTCATCGCCTTGTTGACCCAGCGCATGATCTGCCGCGTGGCGGCGGCAACCAGCTTGTCGGCCACAAACGCCACGTTCGCCGCGCCAAAGTGCTTGCCGACCTTCTCCTTGCCGAACGCCAAAACACCCTTGTACCCCTTCTCGGTTACCGGAACCTCGCCCGTCCGCAAATACTCCGCAATCGCCGCCACGTGCGCAGCCTTGATCATATACAGACAGTACCCCTTGGCAAAACGCAGAAACCCGCCGATAGCGCCGAGCGTGCCAAGAATAATAATAAATACAACTATCGATGCAAGAGACCCGGCGCCCCCATCGGATTTGGCGGCGACCCAAATAATAAGAAAGCACAGCCCAAGGGAAATAAGGCCGCCAACAAACATAATCGCCGTCACAACCGCGTAAACCAGCGCACGCACAATAACAAGCGGCTTCGTCACGTTCAACAGCTTCATAGCCGTCAAATCCTTCGGAATCGGCTTGCCCACCTGCGAACCCGCCGGCCCCCCAAACGGCCCGCCGGACGATACCTCGTTCTCCATAATTACCTCCTGTCAATTAAGTTAATGTTTTTAATGCTGCCATAATCAAGAAAATAATACATCACGGGTATGATAAAAATCAATAGCCTATATAAAAATATTTGCGGATTTATACCGTTAATTATGCAATCCCCTCAAAATAACAAGCGCATACATCCATAACCCCATGTAATATAAGCGATTGCAACCCCCAACGTACACAACACGGCATCCAGCAAATACATCAACGCGCAGACACATTACATCAGTCCATTAAAATGATGTCAGGCCGCACGTCGGACAAAAGCACGCCCGCCGCGGTAAGCGCGCGCTCGCGCGAAAACAAACTGGAATGCCCGGCGCCGCGGCCATCTACAACTCCGAAAAAGAACTGGGCAAGCCGGCAGCGGGTGCCAGCTTTAAGAATGGTGCACCATGGTGGTTATATTATAACAAACTTGATTGGGGAAACAACGATATTGAAAATTTAGCTCGTGAAGAATCATCGGTTATAGTGATAGAAAAATGTGAAAGAGAAATTGTGGATCTACTCGATGTAATAAAAGACTTCAATGGTAAATGATAATGCTGTGAAAAGAGGCGGTATAGAAAACAAAAACTCTTTTTTCACAAAAAATCACTTTTAGGCATAAAAATATATTATATTATCAATAAGCGCCGTTTTTCGGCGCTTATTGCCAATAAAATACGAGGTATATATGCCTGTAACACCATATAAAATAAAGAGTTACATCCTCGACCTGCAAAAACGAGGGACTCTGACGTTCACACTGGACGAGGTGCGCGGGCGGTTCCCGTCCTTTTCCGAGGTCGCGATAAAGAGCGCGCTGCGGCGGATTTCCGGCAGCGGCGCGGTTATGCCCGTCCGGCGGGGATATTACACAATAGTGCCTGTCGCCTATGCCTTGCGCGGGGCCCTGCCGCCGGAGCTCTATATCGACGATTTGATGAGGCGCCTCGGACGCAGGTACTATGTTGGGCTGCTCAGCGCCGCCGCGTTCTACGGCGCGGCCCACCAGCAGCCGCAGGCATTCTCGGTAATTGCCGCGCCTCCGGCTTTGCGTGATACGGTAAAAAAAAGCATCCGCTTAAATTTTATCACTTCGCCCAGAGAGATACCGCAAGCATGGCTTAAACCGTTCAGGACGGAGAGCGGCGATATCCAGGTATCAAGGCCGGAACTGACCGCCGCGGACTTGCTTACGTATCAAAAAGAGATCGGGGGGCTCAACCGCGCATCTACTATATTATACGAATTGGCGGAAGCGCTGAATTTCAAACTGCTGGACAGGCCGTTTTTTGATTTTGTGCCGGTCTCAACAGTTCAGCGGTTGGGATACCTGTTGGAATGCGTACTGGAACAGCCAAAATTGGCGGATACCCTATACGCTAAAGCGCACACGCATAAATGTAAATTCCAAAAGATACCGTTGAAACACGGTAAAGGAAAGGACAATTTTTCCGTTGACGCGCGCTGGAAAGTAATCGTCAACGAACAGATTGAGGCAGACGACTTATGATACCGCAATCAGCGATAAGGCAATGGTCGGAGTTTTTCCCTTGGAAAAATAATGCGCAGATCGAACAGGATTTGGTAATCTGCCGCGCGCTATAAACTGGAAGAACTGCTCGGCACAAAACTTCGCACTTTGTACCAGCGCCGCAAGGGACGCGACCTTTTTGATCTGTATAAGGCGTTCTCAACACATGGCATCAATACCGAAAATGTTATCCTTTGCTACCGCGAATACATGAATTTTGCCGTTGATAAGCCGCCATCCGCAAAAGAATATCTGCAAAACATGGAATTAAAGATGCAGGACGACGAATTTCTGGGCGATACCCGTCTTTTACTGAGGCCTGACGAGCTTTACAGCCAAACTGACGCCTGGGAACTTGTGAAACGCATTATTGAGAAATTCTGAAATCTTACCCACAAGAACAATCTACTGCTAAAAAAAGATGTGTACGACCAATTCTGTCGTACTCTAATGCTATTTTATTAAGTATAGTTCAGCCATTAATCTATAATTTTGCGTAGCTAAAGTCAAGGTCAAAAGACTATGAAATTATGTTTTGCCGGTGCCTTGAGCCTACGCTATCCCATGATACTGGGGAAAAGATGTGGCTTGCTGTGCCCGCGGGAGCATGCAAACCATGCATTCACATCTCGGCCGCAGAAGCATTAGCACCAATGGAACTACTCGCCGCCCGGCATGAAAGACGGTTGGCTTCTACGGTACGCGGACAAGTCAAAACACCACGCCCAGAATGTGGTACAGGGTGTTCCAAACTTCACTATACAAACCGGGTTCTGCAACCGTAAGCGAATTATTCGGCGGCCGAGCTTTTAATGCAAGTGATTACATGCTCCCGCTGGTGCCGCAAGGGGCCTCTTTTCCCCCATATACGGTATCACGCCGGCTCAGTGAGGCGGCAAAACATTATCCCATAGTCTTTTAAATTCCCACTTACCCCCAAAAACCCCATTTCTTGAATTTGACGCCAAAAAATTCGCAGGCCTTATCTAAGTCCATTATAATCCACTCGCGCGATTTATGCGCCTGCAGATCTTCCGGGAGCTCCTTTATGATGCGGTCAGCCTCCCACGTCTGGCCGGCGTTGTAGCGGAGCTGCCTGCTCTTTCTGTCTACGATGAACGCCTTCTTGTTTATCGTCCACGCGCTGCGTATGGCCTTTATGGCGTGCGAGCCTGTTACCCTCTCGCTGAAATAGTCTTCAAGCGTGAGCTCGCGGACAAACGGCGGGGCCTCGCCACTATGGCGCTCCCTGACAATATCGCAGAAAATCCGGGACGACACGGCCAAAATGTCGGGCGCACCCGCGTCCTCGTCGGTCTTGAGCTCGTCGAGCATGCCGGGAATCTCCTCCAGCATGCAGCGCAGGTACTCGCGGTAAAACGCCGTGCCGATGCCGCGCTGCACGCGCCTCACTACGCTGTTCTTCATCAGTTCGGTGTTCGTAAGCCCCGCCTGGACACGGCAGATGACGGTCCGCCGCACAACCTCCGGCGCCACGGCCTTCACATCCTCGTTGGCGCTTATGACGACCGCCGGATAGTGCTGCAAGCGCTCCGCCACGCCGAAGTCGTCGTTCTTGATCGTCTCTATGGCGTGCTGCATGAAGCGGTTCTGCGTCAGGTCGTCTACAATAATCGGCGCGCCCTTCACGGTGCGCTTGAGGCCCTCGATATTCGTGCGTGTAAACTCCGGCGCGGCGATCTTCGTCTTCTGCCCTATCATCATCTTGAGCAGCGTCTCCAGAAACGTCGTCTTGCCGGCCTTGCTCTGCCCGTACACCAGCCCGAAAACCGGGTAGGGCAGCAGGTTCTGATTGTACAGCACGGCCATGTTTCTCATCTGCGCCAGAAACGGCGTGGCGAAGAACCAGTTCGCAAACTCGAAATAGCGCGCCTGCATAAGCGGCACGTCGCCGTGGAACTTCTCGTACCCGCGCATGTACTCAAAAAACAGGCCTATATCACGCGCGATATCCTCGCCGGCGGGGCGCAAATCGAGCGGCCTGTCATTCAGCGCCACCGCGTTGCCGCCAATATCCACCGTCAGCTGCGGGTACTCGCTGCGCAGCTCTTTCTCCTGAATGTTTGCGTCAACCAAACGCCGGCGGGTCTGCTTAACGATCTCCGGCGTAAGGACAATCTTGCCGCCCTTCTCCGCCTTGGGCATAAACGGCGTGAATTTGCCCGCCAGATTCTTAACGTCGAGCGCGAAACGGACCTCGTCGTCCGCCGCGGCCTGCGCCTGCGGCTCTATCACAAGCGCCTTCTGCAACCCGGCAGCCCGCGCCACCGGTATCTCTTCGATATTCTCGGCAGCATCGGCAACAGCAAACGCGTTCGTCGTTATATCGTCAGAACCCGAGTCCCTGAACTGCTGAAAGCAGTCGTAGTACCAGTCATACGCGCGGTCGCCGTCCATATAACAAATATTCTCGCGCTGGCTCCCGGAAAACGCGGCGTAAGACATGTTCGCCGAACCCATTATAACACGTTTCCGGCCGTCGTTGGCCCGCAGCAAATAAATCTTCTCGTGCGAGAGCTGCTTGCGGGCCACAAACAGGCGCAAGCGGCCGCCGTCTATCCGCGACAGCAAATCTACCTTGGATTTGGAAGCCCTCTCACGCAAACGCTCCACCGTCTTAAGCTGGTACGCCATTATCTCCTGCAAACTGTAAGACATTACCCCCTGAAACCCAAAGACTATCTCCGCGCTGTCGAACTTCCCGAGCAGCCGGCAGATAAAATCTATACCGGACGAGTACGTAATGGCAAAAAGGGTGTTGTACCCCTCAAACAACTCCTCCCACGACACCGTCTCCGCCCCCAAAAACTCAGCGCGTACAACGTCAAGCCTTGTGTTGGTGAGGTCCATGGAGTACTGCCCCTCACCGGAATCGCCAAACAGCGATAAATTTTCTGCCTCCATACCAGCCGCCCTCTACCTTTCCAGCCGCCCGCACCAACCAAAGCAACTATACTGAAAAAAACATAATCCTATTGATAAATATTAAATATATATAAATAGCGAAGTTGAAATCAAAATTAAATTAAAAATATTATGGGATTATGTTTTGCCGGTGCATTGAGCTGTCGTGATACCGTTTATTGGGGAAAAGAGGCCCCGTGCGGCACCGGCGGGAGCATGCAATCACCAGCTTTCACATCTCGGCCGCAGAAGCATTCGCACCGAGGGGGCTACTCGCCGCCCGGCATCGGGGACGTTCGCTTTGGCGGTACGCGGGTACGTCAAAACACCACGTCCACAGCACAACGGGACGGCGCAACTCGCCTAACCTCCCACTGCCGGAACGTCGATACCTCAATAGAACCGCACCTGATGGAATTCGAGGACGACCCGTGGGGGATCGCGCGCAAGGTTTTGGAGAGGGGGAAAGTGCTGTACCCCAAGGGGTAAATTCGAACCGTTTGCCTACTCAAATATCCGCTGTAAAAACATACCGGGCAATACGACTTCTATACGGCTATCAGAAAAGTCACGCGGGTTACGCGTAATGATGTAATCCGCCAAAATACCCCTGCCTGCAACATACTGAACAGAATCCTCAAAATCACTCCATCTCAAATCCAATGCCTCGTGAATGTCGCCCTCCGTCACAGAAGCAACACGTGTAATCTTCAGAATATTTTCCAATAATTCAAACGCCCTGCCAACATCACCCAACTCTTTTTTCAGAATATAAAAGATGTCTGTTACTGCAGATGCTGAAACGTAGCTACGAATATACCCTTTCTCAGCCAATACATTTATCTTGGCAGCATCCTCATAGTACGGCTAGCGCCGAAGCAAAATATCCAATATTACGTTCGTATCAATCAGCACATTCATACCGGCTCAACCTCTCTGCCCTGTAATCAGCAAGAGTCTTATCCGAACGCGAAAGTATGCCAATCAACGACTCCGTAATCGAACCCTTGAGCATCGCGTCTATATCAACCTCAGATAATGGCGGCAACTCCATCTCATCCTCCGTAAGAGACACAACCACCTCTACTTTCTTGCCACGAAAAGAAACCGGCAACGGGATGATCCCGCTCAGCGAATTACTGTCAACTATCTGCCTGACCGCCTCCATAGATTACCCGACCTCCCGTAAAAGATCTGGCAGCGCGTACAATACGACGCACTGCCACGCAAGTACAACATTAAATATAATAAGCGCACACCCCAAATGTGTATTTTTTATCTTTTTCCCACAAAATACCCACTATTACCCCCAAAACAGCCTATATAGACGCCACCGGGCACCATCATTTTGTTGAAACCACCAATATTGAGAGCTCCCAGACCCAGCCACGCGACGGGACGGCGCAACTCGCCTTACCTCACTCTGCTGGAACTCGAGGACGACCCGTGGGGGATCGCCGCAAGGTTTTGGAGAGGGGGAAAGTGCTGTACCCCAATAAGTAAAACTTGCTTTATGGATAGACAGATACCACATCCACAATACACGATAGTATGACCCGACATAGTTTACCTCTCCGAGGCTGAATGACGGTATCTTCCCATTGAGTATCGTTTCATTTACGATTTTATTTTTTTTACCCGTACAGAAAATACTTTATAAAACAACTCCGCATATTTTCTGAACCATTCAGACATTTCGTCCCATTTAACTCTATCTTTTATACTGCCAGTACCGTAAAATATTATTCTTGAGTCCCGACCATCCGGCAATTCTTGCCAACTTAACTCTACGCCCAATTCTTTCTCGATCAGGTCTTTATCCTTTTCTAATTCGGAAAATGCTTTTTTAGCATTTTCTCCCCTTATGTATATTTCACATCCTAATCTATTTTGGAACGAATTAACTGTTAGCGAAATTTGAAATTTCGATTTACCTATTGCTATGGAATACCAATGTTGCGCTCTTGGTGTCCGTAGCCTTAAAATAGTGTGTTTCTGATTAAAATATTCTTTTAAATAATTCCAAAATTCCAGTTGAAGTGATTTCATTTCTGTCATATCCCTTGATGATGAGCTACTCGCATTTTTAACCGACTTTGCCCATTCATTGGGACGGCAAATTATATTAAATTGGGGAGCAGGGTTAGACCCGTCTATTTTCCACAATTCGATCTCTATGCCAAAAAAGTGTGTATCGTCATTTGTATTTTCATTTAACCAATCTATTGCCTTTCGATGCTCTTCCGTTATTGATTTACAAATCCAAATCACAACGGATGCTTCTATTCCGGCGGCATAGGTTATTATTTTGCCCAAATGATCGTGGTTGGACTTTTCTAATTGATTTTCAATAATAATTTTTTTGTTATTTGATATATCACGCCCAACCAAATCAACCTTATAGCTGCCGGCAGGCACTTCTTTTCCCTCGATTTCAATATCTATTCCAATAGCTTCGCTCAAAATTTCAATGTTTTCATCCTGTGCAAGCCACGGAGTAAAATCTCTTGCCTCATCTTCCCAAAAATCGCGCAACTCGACTTTTTGAAACTTACCTAAGGTTTTCATTAATATCTCCTTATTAAATATATTTTTTTGACTTTTTTTCCTAAACTGCCGTTATAGACTTCAAAATCTTCAGACAAGAAGTCAATACTAGTTTTGTTCACATCGAAACAACATGTTTTGGTTTTATTTTCCATGATTATCCCTATTATTTATTTTTCAACAATATTGATTTCTTCTTCCGACAACCCGTACAATTCATAGACCATCCGATCAATCGCCCTGTCAACCTCCTCAATCCTCCCCACCAGATCACGACACTCGTCCCGATGCCCGCCGAAATAGTCTTCCCACTCGTCCTGCTGCTTGAGCAAGGAAACATTTTTTACTTTTTCAACTCGGTTACTACGTGTTTACATTCCAAACCATCGAAACATTCTAAGATCCTGATGATTTTTTGACGGAAAAATTATTGAATAATCGGACTAAAAACATTTTGTTTATGTAACCAATATTTCTTCCCATAGCACTAATTAGTTACTCTTCTCATCGCCTCACAAACTACGCAACCGATTAATTTCCGTTTTAATATCCACAATCACAGCTTTATTAGCAATCTCCCCATCCAAACTAAATACAACAAAAACTTTTCCACCGAACTCTTCTTCAAATGCCTTAAAACTTACCTTCATTCTCTCGGTAACCGAGTAATTTCCAAAATTAGAGTTTGCGGTAACAGGTTTGATTTGTATTCCTATTGCTTTATCTCCAACTTTTGCAATGTAATCAATATCACCGGCATGATCGAGTACAGGATCGCTTTCTTCAAAAATTACGTCTTTGAAAATTGTTGCAAGGCCATCATTGACTACTGATTTTTCTCGCAAATATCCGTCATATGTTCGATTTATTGTTAAATTATAAATATAATCTACACAATCTTGCATCGTAAGTTGTTGAAAAGCGGCCTGCCACTCCGGAATAACCACTTCCGTAATTTTTTCGTAGAGACGCTCACCTAGTTCGGCCAAACTTTTTTTGTAATTTTGGTCTTTGTTTTTGCACTTGTATAGGCATTGTCAAAATACCACTTTTCCCATTCCACAAATGTCTGTGGTTGACATTCACGAATAAGTGCCATAACGGTACCTACTTTGTTAGGCCGCGATAATTGATATGTCTGGCAGGCGTAATTCAGAACCTTTTCTTTTTTACCAAACTCCATTGAGTACTTTTTCTGCACTCTCTCACTCATAATACACTCCTTGCTGTCTTACATTCCTCCGTACCTGAGGTTGTAAAATTTATTTGATAGCCTAAATGGAATTGAGTCATCAACGTGAGCATATTTTTCTTTTAAAAGATGCGCGTTGATGAATGTTTTATTATCAAGATAGATATACGCTAAAAGTCGGTTTTCTTCATCATACTTTATGGAGTCATACTTCATAAAAACACGCCGTCCCTTGAATTTATCCGTAAGATAGAATTTAGCGTTATCTAAATTTTCTATATCCTGTTTTATACCTATAAGCCTAACAATCACATCATTGCTTAATAGAATAAGTTCCGGGGAAATCACTTTACGGACACTAAATAAATCTTCCCGCTTTACCGCGTTTGCGTCAATCCGTGATCCGTATTGCAATTTTTTTACATCAATTTTTTTATCAAGCTTATGGACATCAACAAACTGATATGGGAGTTCGGAAATACGAGCTACTAGTTGCTCTTGCGTTGGAATATCCGGTGTATGAATAACCTGAAACTCTGACATCAAATCTATACCACCAACTTTTTCTTCAATAATTGGAATAAATTCCGTATTTATTTCATAACCCACAGAATTACGCCCCAAGTCTCTCGCCACTTTGCTTGTTGTACCACTACCTGCAAACGGATCTAGTACCGTTTCTTCAGGGAACGAAAACATTTTGATTAAGCGGCGCGGTAATTCTTCCGGAAACATTGCCAAATGTTTATCCTGTCTAGTACCCGGAAACGTCCAATGGCCAGCAAAATAGGTATTCCATTCTTCGGTTGTCATGCTTGCAGCTTTTTTTTGTTCCGGTGTTGGTTTTTTCCCCTCACCCGGCTTTTTGAACAAAAGTATGTACTCAAAATCAAGTTTTACGACCCCATTACGTGGGTATGGGAAACTCCCCATTACACTTGCGCCACCGGTCGTATTTGTTGTTGTTGTCTTCTGCCATATAATCTGTCCCATAAAATCGAACCCAGCCGTTTCACAAAAACGTATAATTTCACTATGAATGGGAATCACCTTATATCTTCCGTAATATACGGAGCGCGCAAATTGATCACCTATATTGATACACAAACGACAACCATCACACAAAATACGATAACACTCCTGCCAAACAAGGTTTAGGTTGTTTACATACGATTCATAACTATCGTTGAAGCCGATTTGGTTATCATTACCATAATCTTTCAGTTGCCAATATGGCGGAGATGTTATAATTAAATCTATGCTTTTGTCAGCCAATATTTTCATATCACGGCTGTCGCCGTTTACTATTTTGTGGTTGGTCTTTTGTAAAAACATATTAATTATCCTCAATCATTTTATATCAAACACATATACATTATCAAAATAATATTTTGAGTTATGAAAACTCAACATATAAATATAATTAATGCCGTTGAAGATAAAAGCTTTTATTATTATCCCCAACTTAAGCGGTTATCCTAACCATCCATCTAATTATAAATTATACATTAGGAGCAGACTAAAAGTCAAACACTATCCTTGACCCATCCCTATAAAAGACATAACTCATTGAAAAACAACGAGATACAACAACAAAACAGCTCATCGGCCATTCAGGTTTAACTCCCCCATCACCCCAAATCCCAAAAAAATTCCCAATTATCTCCGCATAAAACATGGCATCGGCAGAATCAAAACTTTTCACCATCTTCCACCGCCATCCCGCATCCCCTCAGACACCGGAACCTGTATACCCACCCAATCCTGCCCGGAACCGCTCCATCAAATTATACAAACCGCCCACAATACCGCCAACTTCCGCCCCGCACGTCCCACGGGCTAAACTTAGATTTTTGGCCTGCGGCTCAAAAGTGAGGGGGCGCTGCCGGCGATAATATTGGGGATCTGACCCTGGCCAGCGGCACGGCACCGGCCCCGCGCCGCACTGGTGGACGAGTACGCACGGCAGCTCAAATTTGCGGCAAATGCATTAAAATAGTGCTTGCGGCCGCGGCGCAATATATATTAATAGTATTGGATGGCACTGGGGGAGGCCGGACGAACTGAGCAACCGAACTATTTCACCGCTTGGGTAAAGGAGGGAATTATGCCCAACAAGTTTACAAAATGGATTAAGTACAGCGATCTGGACGTATTGGAGAAACACAACTGGGAATTTCCGGGTATCTACGTAATCGCCAAATCGGCAACGGATATCTCGGGCACCCCGTTCGACTACATCAAAAATATCGTCTACATCGGCATGACAAACACCTACGGCGGCCTGAAAGCGCGCATAATGCAATTCAACTACTCGCTAACCATGAAGCACTCGCAGCACGGCGGGGCCGACAGGTTCATGGCCGAATACGGGAGGACGGACGTGGCGCAGTGGAAGAAAAAATTATACATCTCGATAATGGCGTTCCCGGTAGAAGATACCCATATCGACATGGAATTAAGGACGCCCGAAGACCTGCTGGTCGTTGGCGATATTCTAAGGCAGGAGTATATCTGCTATTCCAGCTATAAGGCCAAG
Source organism: Chitinispirillia bacterium (assembly GCA_009786575.1). Taxonomy (GTDB): domain Bacteria; phylum Fibrobacterota; class Chitinivibrionia; order Chitinivibrionales; family Chitinispirillaceae; genus GUT77. The sequence goes on from WQRV01000036.1 coordinate 16,554, forward strand.
TTCAAAAAGCTGCCTGTCTTCAACGACAAAAAAGCCGTACCCGCGAAGCCCTCTAAGAAACCCGTGACGGTATCAACGCCCAAATCTACGGGCAGGCTTGTAAAACCGCCGGTTCCCATTGCTAAAAAGAAAGCTGCCGCAAAGCCAGCAAAGCCCGCTAAGAAACCCGGGAAAATATCCCGTGCCAAATATACGGACAAGCCTGTAAAATTGCCGGTTTCCATTACAAAAAAGAGGGTGGCCGCAAAACCCGCCAAGAAAAGAAGAAGGTCGTCCGCTACCAAATACAGGCGGATTGTATCCATACCAACTTATTACTATGGGCGGTAATGAGCGAGCGCCCATCCGGTATTTTTAAGATAGAGGGCGGTTATTGCGAACATAAAAAGTGGTCACGGAGAAGTTCGGAGTCGTGGAATACGCAGATACCATAAAATCACCTGCGGGAACCCTTACCGTCTCAAGCGACGGTGAGAATATTACCGGGCTTTGGATTGAGGGGCAGAAGTATTTTGGGCTGGGGCTGGGGAGCGGCGCCGTTGAGGGGGATATCCCGCTGTTCAGGGATGTCCGGAAATGGCTTGATATCTACTTTTCCGGCAGGGAGCCCGGTTTTGCGGTTCCGCTGATGCCTTACGGGAGCGAGTTCCAAAAGGCGGTGTGGGGCATCCTCACCGAAATACCTTACGGCCAAACCGTAACATACGGGGATATCGCAAGGCAATACAGTATAAATAATAAGGGCAAACATACGTCTCCCCGCGCAGTGGGCGGCGCTGTGGGGCGCAACCCTGTTTCCATACTTATTCCCTGCCACCGGGTGGTGGGGTGGGATGGGAGCCTTACGGGGTACGCCGGCGGCGTTTCAAAAAAACTCCTGCTTTTGCGGATTGAGGGCGCGCGCCTCAATCGCGCTCTCTAAAACTCCACCCCTTCCGGCGGCATGCGCTGCCCCGTAAAGAACGCGTGTCCGCCATTGAGCTCTATGTGTTCGCCGCCTGTCTCTTCGCAGAAGTATTTTGAGGCCGCCATGGGGATTACACTATCGTTTACGCCGTGGAGGAAGAGCGGCCTGACCTGCGGCGGCGTTAGCGGGCGGAGATCAACCTGCCTCAGAAATTCCAGCCCGAATAATAGTTCCTCGACCGAATAGTCGGGGATCATCGCGGTGTCGTAGTGCAGCCCGCTCCACTCGTAGAAGGATTGGAGGACAGTATGTTTGTCGAGTTCGATGGCGCCGATCATCCGTTCGAGCGATTCGGGGCGCGAGCCGAAGCGGTAGTCGTCCTTCCGGCAGAAGCACGGGGTCGCGGAGAGCAGTATCAGCTTTTTGGGGACGCAGATCTGCGCGGCAGCGTACGCGATTATCGCCCCGGTTGACCATCCGGCGATAACGTAGTAGGCGGCACCGGGAGTCAGTTTGCACTCGCGGACCACGACCTCGGCCCAGTTGTCCTTGAGGCAGCGCGGCTTGTCAAACAGTTTCGGCATCATAAAGTTGATGTCGATATACTCCGCCCCGCCCCAAAACACGTCTACCAGGACGTCGGGGGGTACGGCCCAGCCTCCGAATACGATTGTTCTCTTCATACGTTCTGCCTGTACTCCTTCATGATTAGTGATAATGACTCTATTTCCTCGTCCCCTATCCCCAGATGGACCGAGAACCGTATCCGGTCTGTGCCTTTGGGCACTGTGGGGGTGCGTATCGCGGGGGCCGATATGTTATTATTCTTAAGGTATGATGACAGCTCAAGCGCCTTTTCAGGGCTGCCCGTTAGTACCGGGACAATCTGCGTTGTGCTGTCCATGCAGTCCCAGCCAGCCTCAGACAACGCCCCGCGCAGCTTTGCCGCCTTGTCAAGCAGCGATTTCCCCAGCTGCGGATTTTTTTTGATGTAGCGGACGGCGGCCAGATCGTAGGCGATGGCTGAGTGGGGCAGGGCCGTCGAGTAGATCAGCGGCGCCGCGTTGTTCACTAAGTATTCACGGATATCTTTGTTTCCGGCAAAGAACCCGCCCAGCCCGGCGGCCGCCTTGCTCAGCGTCCCCACGCGTATCTGCACCCCGTCCTCAACGCCGCAGGCCTCTACTAACCCGCTTGCGCGTTCGCCGAATATCCCCGTGGCATGCGCCTCGTCCACCATCACCGCGCAGCAGTAGCGGCGGCCAAGCTCGCATATGTCAACAAGCGGAGCGCGGTCGCCGTCCATGCTGAAAACCGAATCGGTGACTATCAGCTTTTTGGGGGACGATGACCCGCTCAGAAGCTCCTCAAGGTGCGACATGTCATTGTGGCGGTAGCGCAATAGTTTCGCGCCGGAGAGCAGGCAGCCGTTGACTATAGACGCATGGTTCAGCCGGTCGCAAAATATATCGGCCCCCCGGCTGCAAACCGCCTGTATGATGCCGGTGTTCGCAGCGTAGCCGGAGTTGAAGACCAGCGCGCTCTCGCACCGCTTCCAGCCGGCGAGCGCTCGCTCCAGTTCATCGCATAACGGCGACGACTGGGATACTAACCGCGACGCCATGTTGCCGAAGAGCTGGCCGTTGGCAAAACAAGCAGCCTCCTCGGCCACCTCGCGGCAGTTTTGGAGGTTGAGGTAGCTGTTGCCGGAAAAGTCAACGCCGGGCGCGCCGTTGTAGAGGGACGTGCCGCGGAACAGCGATTCCGATACACGGCGCAGATTGTCTTCGTACATGGATTCTATCAGCGGTATCGTCATTACAGTACCTCATCCAGCGTTTCGCGCAACGCTTCACGTGTCAATTCAAATATAGCATCGACCTCGCGCTCCGTCACGTTGAACGGCGGCATGTAGTATACGGTATCGCCGAGCGGACGTATTATCAGCCCTTTCGCCAACGCTTTTTGGGACAATTTGAACGAGACCCGCTGTTCCGGCGAAAATTTTTCTTTCGCCCCCTTATCCCTAACTAATTCAAACGCGCCGATGAATCCCAAATGCCTTATCCCCGATACGTGTTCTTCACTGTCAAGTGATGATAGCCGTTCGGAAAAATGTTTCATGGCTGGCCCCGCCGAATGCGGGAGTTTTTTCTCGATGAGCTGGCTTATCGCGGCAACGGCGGCTGACGACGCTAATGGGTTGCCGGTAAACGTGTGGCCGTGGTTCAGGACCCTGTTTGAGCGGTGATCCCCCTTGAACTCATTATAGATATCCTCGCTAACCGCCGTGACGGCGATAGGCAGATACCCCCCCGTCAACCCCTTAGCAAGGCACATTATATCCGGCACGGTTTTTGCATAATCGCACGCAAACATCTCCCCCGTCCTGCCAAGCCCGGTCGCCACTTCATCCGCAATCGCCAGCACCCCGCCGCGTTTGCAGATGTCAAAAATACGCCTCAAAACCTTAGCCGGATAAACCCGCATCCCCGCCGCCCCCTGCACCATAGGCTCAAACACGCAGGCCGCGATTCTGCCCCCATGCTCATCAACAATACGCTCCAGCGAATCCATACACTGCGCGCTGCAGGCTGACGGCGATTTCTGACCGGCGGGGCATCTGAAGCAGTAAGGCGAATCCGCGAAATACTGCTCCTTGAACCGCTTGTGGAACAGCCCGTGGAACGGCGGTATCGCCCCGACCGACATCGCCCCCAAAGTATCGCCGTGGTAGCCGCCGCCAAGCGATACAAACGCGCAGCGCCCGCTGCCGCGTATAGCGTGATACTGTATGGCTATCTTCATAGCCACCTCGACCGCCGTTGACCCGTCGTCCGAATAAAATATCCTGCTTAACGGTTTCGGGAGGACAGACCCCAAAATTTCCGTCAACTCAAGCGTAGGTTCGGATATAAACCCCGCCATCAGCACATGCTCAAGTTTATCGGCTTGACGTTTAACCGCATCGCTGATTTGCTTATTGCAATGCCCAAGCGAGCTGACCCACCAAGACCCTATCGCGTCGATATATTCCCGTCCGTCAACGTCATACAAGAATATCCCCTCCCCCCTCCTCATTACCACCGGCGGGAAGTCGAGGTTATCCTGATGCGCCGTAAACGGCATCCACAGTCTGTCATGCGCGGACGGCGATCTCATCGTATAGCTCCATCAGCAGCGTGCCGCTTATCATGTCGTTATAGTCTATCTCTTGGCACGGGACGGATCCGGCGTACCGCCTGATTGTTTTGATATTATCTTCGTATATGAAGTTCCGCGAGATGTTGCCGGCGTTGTTTATTATGATGCCGGCGACCGGTATGCCGTACTGCTCGAGCACGCGCAGCGACAAAAACGTGTGGTTGAGCGTCCCGAGAGCGGGGGTGGTAACAAGTATAGCCGGTATGCCGAGCGCCTTTATCACGTCGGCCATATATTCGCGGCCGTTTATCGGGACGAGCACGCCGCCGGCGCCCTCTACCAGAATAATATCCGCAGACGTGGCACTGCTCAGCTTCTCATACGTAGCCACGATGTGGCCGATGCTGATCTCCCGGCGGCCACGCTCGGCGGCCAGATGCGGCGAGCACGACGGGGCGAAGCGGTACGGCGCGTGCAGCGTGAGGTCGTCCGCTTTGCACAGGGTAAACCCGAGCACGGAGCGGGTATCGGCGCCTATGAAGAGCGAGCCGTCGGCGAACTCATCGCACCCGGTCTCTACCGGCTTCATATACGTAGCGCGGCCGCACTGCTTCGCGAAACCGTTAAGCAACAGTTTGCAAACGTGCGTCTTTCCCACACCCGTACCGCTTCCGGTAACAAAAATGCCATTCGCCATAACGCTCTTCCATCGCCTTTGCGCCCCCTATGGGGCGCGTAAAAGATTTTATATGCCCGCGTTTACACCGGGCTTTGCACCCCTTCGAGGCACCAAGATTCTTCATTCGGCCCTAACACCGGCCTTGCCTATAACCGCGCGATACGTCAGCGGCACGGTCCCGTCCTTAGAAAACAGCAACGTATATCTCTCGCACAATTCCTCAATCTCCGCCCTGCCAAGCAGCCGCCCGCCCGCAGCCGTAACGCCGGTACCGCTCATGCTTACAAGAACCGACCGCGCGTCCGGGAACATCTGCACCCGCTCAAAACTCTCCACGCCGTCAGCCGGTACATCAAACCCCGCGCCGTCAAGCGCAGCCGTAAACTCGTCAGCCGGGGGCAGCCATACCTCCGACGGCAGCCCGGGCAGCCCCATGCGCGACCTCGCCTCTATCAGTTCCGCGAACGACCCCTCCACGAAAGCCGAAAAGTAAAGGCTCGCCCCCGGCTTAAGGGCCCGCGCCATGCCGCGCAGCGCCTCCTGCGGACGCTCCGCCCACTGCAGCGCCGATACGACCGAGGCCCCGTCGAGCGAAGCGGGGCGGACCGGCGGAAAATCGATGTCGCCGCACACGGCCATCCCCGGCCGGCCCAGCCGCAGCGCACGGCTCAGGGGCGCAAAAGCCAAATCAAGACAGATAAACCGCACCCCCCCGCCAGCCCCCACGCGCTCCGCAAGCAGCCCGCCGCCGCTGCCGAAGTCGCACCACAACCCCCCCACGCCAATACTGCCCCGCATGGCAGAGGCAACCCGCTCCACAATTTCCGCCTGCACAACAGCGCCTGACTCGTAGGCCTCGGCCGCGCGGCCAAACCGGGCGGCTATCCTGCCCTTGGACGGGCGATGTGACGGCAAATCCATGTCTGATACCTCAATACCATAGTACAATTACGGCGCGGGGGCCTGTTTTATAATATAATACATGGCAGGCGGGAATGGGGATATATTAATATTGCGCCCGTACCATCCTTTTTTTGCATCACCGGTGGCACTTTCGGGCCTTTCATTGTATTATATTCTTTGATATGGGGCTGCGGCGGGCCGATGCGGGAATCCGGCGGCGGCGCAAACTGTCTTTATAAGGAGCGGGACCGATGAGCATCATAACGGCGATTGTACTCTCTGCGGCGCTGCTGTTTGCCGCCCACGCCAACCCAGGCGCCGGGACCTTTACCGATTCAAGGGACGGCAAAGTGTACCGCACGGTGCGTATGGGAGATCTTACGTGGATGGCGGAAAACCTGAACTTCAAGACCGGCGGCTCGCGGTGCTACGGCAACAAGGAGAGCAACTGCCAAAAATACGGCCTGCTGTACGACTGGACCACCGCGATGAGCGCCTGCCCGGCAGGGTGGCGCCTGCCCGCCCGCAACGATTGGGCCGATCTGGTCAAGGCCGCAGGCGGGGAGGAGACCGCCGGCAAAAAGCTCAAATCAAAGACCGGCTGGGGCGACTGGACGTGCGACAAGGGGATGGTCATGGACGGGCGCGACTGCACCCTCTGGAGGTCCTACAGCGGCAACGGCTCCGATGACTTCGGCTTCTCGGCAATGCCGGGCGGCTCCCGCGTAGGCGCGGATTTCGACGGCAGCGGCGGGTACGGCCAGTGGTGGAGCGCCACGAAAAACGCGAGCGGCCAAATATGCTACTGGGGCATTCTGGACAGCCACAACGAGATCGTAGAGGTAGACCTCGACGAGAGCGTCCTGATCCAGTTCGGGGGCAACGCCAACGACTTCAAAAACGCAAGCAACTCCGTACGGTGCGTGCAGGAGTGAGAACGCCTGTAATGTGACAATGCCGGAACCGGCGTCCCGCAAAAAAACAATTTAATTTCCGCGGCGGCGGCGATTTATGTGTATATTTATAGGGTAAAGGAGAGTACTATGCACAAACAAAGATTCGCCCCTGTTCTGCTGTCTGCCGTTTTCGCCGCCGCACCGCTTGCGGCCAACCCCATCATCAGCCACAAGTACACCGCCGACCCCAACCCTATCGTATGGGGCGACAGGGTTTATGTCTACGCCTCGCAAGACGATTTCAACCCTGCTTCAAGCGGCTACGACATTACTGCCTATACCCTCATCTCTTCGGACGATATGGTGAACTGGACCGATCACGGCGAGGTGTTTAAGGTGAAAAGGGATATGCCGTGGGCTAACCAGTGCTACGC